>DATKBQ010000413.1:0-7030 GCA_035546375.1 Planctomycetota bacterium
CGCAGGCACCCCTGCGCTCCTTCGAGATGACGCCCCGCGCCGCCGCGGCCCCCTCGGCCGCGCTCGCCGCCGCCGAGCGCCTCGCCGCGGAGATCCGCGCGCGCGCCCGAGGCTGCGACGACCTCGCCAGCCTGCGCGAGGCGGTCGCGGCTTGCACGGCCTGCGGCTTGTGCCGCACGCGCACCCAGACGGTCTTCGCCGACGGCGCCCCGCGGGCGCGCGTGATGTTCGTCGGCGAAGCCCCCGGCGAGAGCGAGGACCTCCAGGGCGTGCCCTTCGTCGGCCGCGCTGGCGCGCTCTTGACCGACATCATCACCAAGGGCATGGGCCTGGCGCGCAGCGAGGTCCACATCGCCAACGTGCTCAAGTGCCGCCCCCCGCTCAATCGCGACCCGAGCGAGGTCGAGAAGGCGACCTGCACGCCCTGGCTCGACCGCCAGATCGAGCTGGTGGACCCAGAGGTGATCGTGCCGCTGGGACGCCACGCGGCGAGCCACGTGCTCGGGATCCAGGGCTCCATCGGCTCCCTGCGCGGCCGGGTGCACGAGCGCGGCGGGCGCAAGGTCGTCGCGACCTTCCACCCCGCCTACCTCCTGCGCAGCCCGGGCCAGAAGAAGGAGTGCTGGAAGGACATCCAGCTCGTGATGGGCCTGCTCGGGCTCACGCGCCCGGCCGGGCGCTAGCGGGCCCCCGCCGCGCCCGGCCCCCGCTCACCCGCGTCGTTCCCACGCCTTCCCCCCGCCCACACGGCACCCTCAGCGCCGTTGCCCCGCGCCACGCCTCGCGCGGCCCGTGGCGCAGCCGAGCGTCTTCGCGCGGCGCGTCATCGGGTCGGGGTGGACCTCTTCGCCGCCGCGTCCCTCGCCTTCTGGTTCTGGCCCGCACACTTTCGCCGTCAACCGTGCGGCCCGGCTGGGTAAGCGAGGACTCCGGGGCGCCTATGCGCGCGTCGCAGATCCCGCCTTTCCCATCGAGAACCCTTCGTTGACCCCCCGTGGGAGCGCAGCTATGCTCCCCCGCCACCCCAGTCTGGGCGCTCGGATCGCTCCGAGCCGACCGGCCCCCCCCCGTGTACTCGGTCTCGGGGGGCACGAGCGGCGAGGAGCCCGAGGCCGCGGCCGCCCCCCGTCCCACCAGTCCGTCCGATCCGGGTCCCACAACCGGACACCGCGAGGCCAGAAGCCCATGCGCTCGAGCCACGTCACCGTCCTCGTTCTCGCCGCCCTCCTCGCCCCCATCGCCATCGGCTGCCGCTCCTCGAAGCGGACCGACTACGACCGGCTGGAGCGCGAGAGCGTCCCGCCGCCGGAAATGAGCGAGCCCGAGCCCGCGCCGCCGCCCGAGGACCCCGAGGACCCCATCGCCCTCGCGGACGTCACCATGGGAGAGGAGCCGCCCGCCGAGCCCGAGATGCTCGCCGGGGTCGAGGACGAGGTGGAGATGCAGGATCCCGCGGCGCAGCCGGAGCCGGTCGCCGCGCAGGAGCCTGCCGTCCAGCAGCCTGCGGTGCAGGACCCCCCTGCGGTGCAGGACCCCCAGGACTTCGGCGAGCAGGCCGAGCGCATCCGCCTCCTGCGCGCGCGCCAGCAGGCGCTCGCCAACCAGTACATCGCCCGCGGCGACGAGCTCCTCGACAGCGCGGACCTCCAAGGCGCCCTCGAGCAGTACTCCCAGGCCCTCGACGTCATGCCGTCGAGCCAGGAGGCGCGCGACCGCCTGCGGCGCGTCCAGGCCCTGATGGGCGACCGCTTCCCCAGCGCCGCGGACTTCATGCAGGAGGCGCAGTTGCGCGAGGTCGTGCGCCGCTCCCAGGCGCGCATCACCGCCGAGCAGGCCTCCATCGAGGGCGACGCCGCCCTGCGGCGCGGCGACTACGAGACGGCGATCGCGCGCTACAACGAGGCGCTCCTGATCCTGCGCTACCACCCCCTGATCGCCACCGCGAGCCTGGACGAGCGGATCCTCGACGGGAAGCTGAACGACGCGATCGCGCTGCAGGCCGAGCAGCGGGCCGCCCAGGCGCGGCAGGAGGCGGAGGCGGCACGGGCCGAGGCCGCGCGCCGCGAAGCGACGCAGGTCGAGTACCGGCGCGAGCGCATCCGCACCCTGTTCGCGGAGGCGCGCATGGCCTTCCTGCGCGACGACTTCGCCCGCGCCGAGGCGCTGGCCCAGCAGATCCTGGTGGACGACCCCGGCAACCAGGCGGCGCTGGCCCTGCGCGACGCCGCCCAGGACGCGCGCCACGAGACCGTGGGCGCGGTCACGCGGCGCGAGTACCGCGAGCAGTGGCTGCGCACCTTCGACGAGCTGGACACGATGGACGTGCCCCAGCAGGACAGCTTGGTGTTCGACGACCTCAAGCGCTGGTCCGACGTGGTCGCCCGCCAGCCGCTGGAGTTCTCCACCCGCGACACGATCGGCGCCGCGGACAAGGAGGCGATCCTCGAGCGCCTGGAGACCGTGCGCTTCTCCGCGCACTTCGTCGGCGCGGACGGCGAGGGCTCGCCGCTCTCGGAGATCGCTAGCTACCTCCAGAACCTGACCGGGGTCAACTTCCTGATCAGCAACAAGGTGCGCGAGGACCTCGACGAGGAGCAGCGCACGATCAAGCTCGAGCTGCCCGAGCGCAGCGTGCGCAAGGTGCTCGACATCATCGCCGACACCTCGGAGAACCTGCGCTGGAAGATCGAGGACGGCGTGGTCAAGTTCGTCACCAAGGACGAGCTGATCGGCGGGCAGGTGCTGCGCTTCTACGAGGTGCGCGACATCATCCACCCGGTGCCGAGCTTCCCCGGCCGCGAGATCAACGTCATCCCCTCGGGCGGCGTGAACCTGCCCGACGAGGATATCGACGAGCAGGAGGGCTTGGTGGTCACCTCCGACGCCCTCGAGACCCTCATCCGCGACAACATCTCCCCCGAGAGCTGGAACGCCGACCCGAAGAACTCCGTGCGCATCACCGAGTCCGGGACGATGGTCGTCAACCAGACCCCCGAGGTGCAGGAGCAGATCCTCCAGCTCCTGGACGACCTGCGCGAGGCGACCGGCATCATGGTCGACATCCAGGCGCGCTTCCTCCGCGTCGAGGACAACTTCCTCGAGGACATCGGCGTCGACTTCCGCGGCCTCGGTCAGCCGGGCCTGGGCACCAACGCCTTCCTGAACGACTTCGGCGACGCCTCCACCCAGAGCGAGCTGGGCAAGGAGATCGGCACCGGCACCGACCTGGGCGCCTTCTACGACGAGGGCCAGGACGGCGACATCAAGGGCCGGGTCGAGAACCTCTACGACATCGGCCTGGGGGACCAGAACGTCCTGACCGGGACCGGCGGCCTCTCGTTCCAGTGGACCTACCTCAACGACCTCCAGTTCGAGGTGATCCTGCGCGCGGTCGCGAAGAGCGAGCGGGCCGAGCTGGTCACCGCGCCGCGCGTCCTGGTCTTCAACACGGCGCGCTCGAACATCGCCGTTCTGAACCAGGTCGCCTACGTCCAGGACTTCGACGTCGAGATCGCCCAGGGCGCCTCGATCGCCGACCCGATCATCAAGGTGGTCCAGGACGGCGTGGTGCTCGACGTGCGGCCGGTGGTCTCGGCCGACCGCCGCTTCATCACCATGGAGCTGCGCCCCACCGTGGCGACGCTCCGCCGGCCGATCCAGGAGATCTCGACCACCCTGGGAAGCCAGCAGTCGATCACGATCCAGCTACCCGAGCTGGACATCCAGCGCGTGCGCACCACGGTGCCGATGCCCGACGGCGGCACGGTGATGCTGGGCGGGCTCAAGGTCAGCGAGAAGCAGGACCTGCGCTCGGGAGTCCCGATCCTGAACAAGGTTCCGCTCGTGCGCTTCCTCTTCGAGCGCAAGGGCTCGTTCGTCACCAACCGCAAGCTCCTGATCCTGATCAAGGCCAACATCGTGATCCCCGAGGAGCACGAGCCGACCAGGAGCCAGCTCGGGCTCTGATCCGCCGCCCGCCGAGGCTCCCCCACCCAGCCCCCCCGAGTCCCAGCGCCCCCGAGCCCAGCGCCTCGCGTGTCCCAGCGTCCTCGCGTGTCCCAGCGTCCTCGCGTGTCATTGGAAGGAAACTGCGTAGTCCGCCGTCCCGCGCCAGCTATTCTCCGTCCCGTCCCGGGCGGCTCCGGATCCTGAGCCCGCCGTCCCGGGTGACGCCGCAGGGAGCGACCCCGTCCGTCCCGCCGGGGCCGCGCCGGCAGCCGGGACCGCGAACGGCTGCGCCGGGCCACCCGGACCGGGTCCCAGACCGGAGGCCGGCGCGCTCCCGGAGGGCACCGACCATGAACTCGAGGGAACCGACCCTGAACTCGAGGGAAGCGACCATGAACCGCCCCGCACGAAGAGCCCTGCGCCCCCCGTTCCTCTCCCTGCTCGTGCCCCTCCTGTGGATCGGCCTCGCCACCCAGCCCGCCGCCGCCCAGAAGAGCGACACCGAGGCGCGCGCGGAGATCGAGCTGGCCCGCGGCCTCGCCGCCGACTGGGGGTTCGTGGACTTGTCCCAGGAGGTGATCAGCCAGCTCCGCACGCAAGGGGTCTCGCGCAAGCTGGCCGACGAGCTCGCGCTGATCGAGTGCGAGATCTACTCGATCGCGGGGCTCGCGAACCCCGCGCGGCGCGACGAGCTGCTCAAGCAGTCGATCACCTGCTACGAGGACTTCCTGGCGCGCAACGCCTACTCCGACCAGAAGGGCCCGGCCGAGGCGCGCCTGGTGAGCGCGTCCGGCAAGTACGCGCGATCGCTGGCCCTGAAGCTGGAGGACGCGGCCCCCGACCAGGCGGACGCACTGCGAACGGAGATGCAGGCCGTGCTGCAGAAGGCGATCCTCAAGACCGGCGAGCTGGTGGACGCCCTGAGGTCGATCCCGGAGGACGATCGCACCGAGAGCGACAAAAGACGGCTCTTCGAGCTCCTACTCGACAAGGGCGACATGCTGCTCGAGCTGGCCAAGTCCCAGGAGGACGGCACCTACTCCTTCGAGCAGAGCTACAAGGCCTACGAGAGCCTGATCGACGTGGCCGGCGAGGCGACGCCCTACGGCCTGCTCGGCGCGATCGGGATCGGCGACAACTACTCCGCGCGCGAGCGCTGGAGCGATGCCGCCGACTTCTACGAGTTCGTGGTCGAGCTGGCGATCCCGAGCGACAGCGAGCAGTGGCGCCAGGCCAAGAGCGAGATGACGCTCGAGGAGCAGGAGCGCCGCTTCTACTTCGTGCAGCGCGGGACACCGGGCCTGGTGCGCGCCCTGGCGAGCGGCGGCAAGCCGGGGAAGGCGGCCGAGGCGGGGCTGCGCTTCTACAACCTATGGAGGCGCGAGGGCTACAACCTGCCCCCGGTCCATGGCGACCTCGCGCTGCTCGCCGTCGCGCGCACGCTGGTCGACGCCGGCGGCTGGATCGGCGGCAACTGGACCGCGGGCGAGGCGCGCTGGTTCCCGACCCAGGAGGCGATGGTCCAGGTCGAGACCAACCGCCGCAACCAGCGCCGCTCGCTCGACGTCGCGCTGGAGCTGGCCCAGACGGTCTACCGCGCCAACCAGGGCAACACCCTGCAGATCCGCGCCCAGCGGGTGATCTCCGAGGTGATCTCGCGGCCCGGGATCAGCGTCGACCCCGAGGTGCTCTTCCAGGCCGCCCAGGGGGAGTTCTACGAGCGCAACTACCCGGAGGCGATCAGCGCGATGAAGCGCGTTCTGGCGTCTCTCGAGAGCGCGGACGAGGCCAAGCGCACCGAGCTGGGCTCCAACGTCCTGTGGCACATCGGCCGCAGCTTCATCTTCCTCGACCGGCCGCTCGAGGCCGCGGCCGCGTTCCAGGAGGCGGTCGGGGACCGCTGGGTCGGCGACCCCCAGCGCGACATCGACGACGCCACGAAGTTCTACGAGACGGTCAAGGTGCTCCAGCGCCAGGCGAAGGCCGATCCGTTCATCGACTCGCTCTACAAGGAAGCCGAGCAGGCGGTCCAGCGCTTCAACGCCTCGGGGGCCGGCGAGATCGCCTACCGCAACGCGGACAAGCTCTACGCCGCGGCCGAAGCCGACAAGTCGCCGGAGAAGTTCGCCGAGGCGAAGGCCGCCTTCGCGCGCGTTCCGGCCGACGCGGACAGCTACGAGAAGGCGCTGGTCTACGTCGGCGTGTGCGAGTACCAGCTCGACAACTACGAGGCCGCGGAGAAGATCTTCGACCAGTACCTGAACGTCCGGTTGAAAGACTCCACCTACGTGCCCCGAGACGGGACCCGCCAGCGCCGGCGCTTGGAAGCGACCGCCGCCGCCACCTTCTACTGGGGCCTGAGCGCCTACAAGCAGGAGGACTGGAAGCGCACGATCGAGCTGTTCGGCGATTTCCCCGACAAATTCCCGTCCCAGACGCTGATGGCTCCGGCCGCGCTCTACAGGGGGATGATCGCGCATGGAAAGCTCGAGGACCAGAAGGCGGTGACGCGGGCCTTCGAGCAGCTCCTGCGGGACTTCCCTGCCAGCAAGTTCACCGCCGCCGCGGCGGTCGACTCCTACAAGATGCTGCGCGAGCGCCGCGACAAGCTGCTGGCGGACGCCGGCGCCGCGCAGGAACCCGAGCAGCAAGCGGCGCTGGAGGCTCAGGCGCGCACGGTCCTGCGCGACATGGCCGAGAACCTCCAGGTCGCCAACCGCAACGCGACCACGCCCTCGTTCAACAACATGCGCGCCGAGTCCAAGCACTGGGTCGAGCTCGGCGAGTGGGAGACGGCCGAGGAGCTCCTGCGGCGCATCCACGCCAGCGAGGAGTTCAGGCAGGACCCGAAGACCGCGGAGGATCTGGAGAACTACGTGGTCCCCGACCTCGGCAAGGTGCTGGTCCAACTGCACAAGGTGCGCGAGGCGGCCGATCTGCTCAGGCCCCTGGTGGAGTCGAAGAAGGCCAACACCGAGACCGCCCAGAACTACGCCCGCGCCCTCGCCGGCTGGATCGAGGTCGCCAAGGACGAGGGCGGCCGGTCCTCGATCGTCGAGGTGCCGGGGGTCGGCGGCGAGGC
>DATKBQ010000414.1:0-3588 GCA_035546375.1 Planctomycetota bacterium
CGGCGCGTCCTGGCCGGGCGCCTCGCGACGCTTCGCGGCCACGCGCTCAACGAGGACGACCTCGAGCGCCGTTTCGTGATCGGCGAGCTGATGTGCCACGGCGCCGTCCGCGCGCGCGACTTCCAGGCGCGCTTCGGAGTCCCTCGCGCGCCGCTTCCCCGCGGAGCTGGCGTCGCTCGAGCCCCTGGCCGCCGACGGCCTCGTCGCGCTCGGCCCGGACGCTGACGTGACGGTCTCACCCCTCGGCCGCCTGGTCGTGCGCAACGTGGCCATGGCCTTCGACGCCTACCTGCCGGCCCAGCGCGCCGCCGAGCGACCGCTCTTCAGCCAGACCGTCTAGGTAGGGGCACGCGCGGCCCCTTCCACTCAGTCGACGTCCACCTCGCCGTCGCCCTCCGGGTCGACGTTGCCGCGATGGAAGACCAGGAAGAGCACGCTCACGATGTCGGAGCGCGTGTGGGCGGAGGCCGGGGGGCTCGCGGCCATGGCGGCGCCCGTCGCGTCCCAGGCCAGGAGGCGCAGCTTCGCGTAGCCACTCCGGCGCAGCACCCGCACCAGGTCGAGCTGCGGCGTGGCGCCCACGAGCAGCGGGATGCTGGGAACCCCGAAGGAGCTGTGTTGCGACGTGGTGCCCAGCACGCCGGCCCGCAGGCCTAGCACCATCTCCGCATCCTCGCGCGCAGTGACCCGCGCCCCGAGCGAGCGCACGCGGGCCTCGGCGGCCGCCTGCAGGTAGGGCGCGTCGGCTTCGCCGAGCGCCAGCACCTCCACCGCCACCGCGACGCCCTCGAGTGTGGGCCAGTCGAGGCCCTCCAGGGCGCGTTCGATCGCCTCGCTGACGAGGAGCTGCTCGGTGGAGGAGCGCGGGGTGTCGGTCACCGTGCGCGTGGAGGCGCATCCCACCGCGCCGAGCCCGAGCAGGAGAGCGGTCAGCAGGCAGGTCGAGGAGCGGCACCCGGCGAGGATCCGCCTGCGGGCGAGGATCCGCGGGCATGCGGCCCGATGCGCGTCCGACTCTCGCGCGGCGCCTCGTCGCCTAGCCATGGTCCGCCTCGCCCACCTCGTCAGCGGGCGATGGAGCGCAGATAGCGGAAGTAGTCCGAGTCGCCGCTGATCACCAAGGTGACGTCTTCGCCGAGCGACTGTCCGTAGCTCTCCAGCGTGCGGAAGAAGGCATGGAACTCGGGATCCGCGCCGAAGGCCTGGTTGTAGATCCGCGTCGCCTCCGCGTCGGCGCGCCCGCGGATCCCCTCCGCCTGGCGCTGGGCCTCGGATCGGATCTCCGCCAGCTGCCGCTGGGTCTGTCCGTCGATCTCCGCCGCACGACCCAGGCCCTCGGAGCGGAACTGCTCGGCGATGCGCTGCCGCTCGGCGATCATGCGCTCGAAGACGCGCTGCTGCACGGCCTCCACGTAGCCCACGCGCTTGATGCGGATGTCGATCAGCTCGATCCCGTACTCCGGCATCTGCGACTGCGCCTGCTTCAGGATCTTGCGCATCAGCTCCTCGCGACCCGTCGTCACCTCCTGCAGCAGGATCTCCTCGTCCCCCTCGCCGACGATCTGCGCCCGCTCGAGATCCTCCTCGGAGATCTCCCAGTCCTTCGAGCGCACGATCTCCACCAGATCCGAGGCGGAGATGAAATCGCGGACGACGGAGTCGAGGATGTCGTTCAAGCGGAGCTGCGCGCCGCGCTCGTTCTGCACGCGCTGCATGAAGACCAGCGGATCCGCGATGCGCCAGCGTGCGGTCGTGTCGACGGAGATGAACTGCTCGCCCCGCGTCGGGATCTGGTTCGGATCGCCGTCCCAGGCGATGAGCCGGCGGTCGAACCGCCTCACCTCCTGGATGAACGGCAGCTTGAAGTACAGACCCGGCTGCATCACCGGCTCGCCCACGGGCGCGCCGAACTGCACGATCACGGCCTGCTCCACCTCGTCCAGCGTGTACGTCGAGGCCGAGACCAGCATGAGGACGGCGAAGGCCACGATCAGGACGGTGATGGTTCGCGTGCTCATCGGCCACCTCCCTGCGCCGCCGCGCCGTCCGCTGGCGCCCCGTCGGCCGCTTTCGCCGGCGGTGACAGGGAGCGCCGGTCGTCCATGTGCAGCAGCGGGATGGGCGCAGCCACGCCCTCTTCGACGACCAGCACGCGGCCGAGGCGCGGGAACACGCGGTCGATCGTCTCGAGGAAGAGCCGCTGGCGGGTCACCGCCGGTGCGTTGCGATACTCCGCCAGGATCGCGCCGAAGCGCTCGGCTTCGCCGCGCGCCCGGTTTACGCGCTCGGCGGCGTAGCCCTCCGCCTCGGCGATGATCTGCTTGGCCTGCCCCTCGGCCCGCGGCATCACCTGGTTGCGGCGCTTCTCGGCCTCGTTGATCAGGCGCTCGCGCTCCTGCTCGGCCTGGTTCACCTCGTTGAAGGCGGGCTTCACCAGCTCGGGCGGCGTCACGTCCTGCAGCTCGATGGTGCCGATGGCGACCCCGATGCCGAACGAGTCGAGGACCTCCTGCAGCTCGACGCGGGCCTGGGTGGCCACCTGCACGCGCTTCTCGGTGAGCACGTCGCTCCCGAGGCTGTTGCCCACGATGCGCCGCATCACGGCCTCGGAGATGTCGCGGATCGTGGCCGAGGGGTTGCGCACCTGGTGGAGGAAGCGGTCGGGATCCGCGATCCGGTATTGCACGACCCACTCGACGTCGATCACCTTGAGGTCGCCGGTCAGCATCAGCGACTCGTCCTGGTGGGCCCGGGACTTCTGGTAGCTCGAGCGCTGGCCCGCATCGACCGTGCGGAAGCCGAACTCCTCCTTGAGCACGCGGGCCGTCGGCACGAAGATCGCGCGGTCGATGCCGAAGGGCAGCTTGAAGTGGAGTCCGGGCTCGCGGATCGCCACCACGCGACCGAAGCGCTTGACGACGGCCTCTCCCTCCGGCTGCACGGTGTAGATGGAGCTCCACAGGCCCGCGATCAGCAGCAGGGCGAGTACCGCGAGGGGCGCGATCGGCCCGAGACCTTTGAGATCCAGGTTCGCGAGCTGGCTCGCCAGCTGGTCCTCGAGCGAGCGGGGGCCGCGCGGTGCGCTCATGGGGATCCTCCTCGACCGGAAGCGGTGCCTGCGGACTGTAACAGCATCGACGGGCGCGGCCGCACCGGGCTCTCGACGGGCGCGGCAGGCGAGGTGCCGCGGGACTACGCGAGCTACCGCGCCCTGCTCGGAGAGGCGGTGGCGGCGGTGCTGGAGAACGCGGCCTCGCCGGCCCGCAGCCGCAGCTACCGGCCCCTGGCCATGCTCTCCCGCGGATACGACGCCAGCGCCACCGCGGCGCTGGCGAGCGCTGCGGGCTGCCGGGAGGCGATCACCTTCGTCGATTCGCGACGCCCCGATCCGAGAGACGACAGCGGGCTCGCCAATGCGCGCATCCTTTCGCTCGAGTGCACGGAGCACGACCGCCGGCGATACCTGTGCGGGGGCGGTCGCTCCGAGCCCGAGTTCGCGCTCTTCACGCTTGCCACCCCGCTTTCGCTGGCAGGCGTCGAGGACCGGCTCAGTAGCCGGATCCTGGTCTCCGGGCACTTCGGCGACAC
>DATKBQ010000415.1:0-6410 GCA_035546375.1 Planctomycetota bacterium
CGGCAGCTCTCGCGTAATCGCCGGCTCCCGAGCCGACTTGGCGGGCCCAGAGCTGGTTCCCCGCGCTGTCGTAGCGCGCAAGCCAAGCATCGTGGCTTCCCACCTTCGGGCCTCCAAGGGCGCCCAGGGTGGCGCCGCCCACGTAGACGCCGCCCGATCCGTCGGGCGCGGCGGCGTACGCATCGTCGTCGACGGTCGTCCCGAACTGGCGGACCCACAGCTCTTTCTGCGCAGCCGCGGGGAGCGCGGCGAGCAACAGCGACATCGCCGAGAGCGAGCGGGTGGCGAGCGCGAGGCTGGAATCCGAGCTGCCGAGTGCCATGGGACGGTCTCCTCGATCTGGAAAAGAGGGAAGCCGCCTAGGAATGCATTGCCCCTGCGGGCGCGAAGTGGTTCCTGGACGGGTGTGGCTGGCGGCCGAAATGTCAGCGTGGCAAGTCGGAGTGTCGCACCGGCCTGGCTCGTCCCGCAATGACGGAGTCGGCGAGATCGCGCCACCCGCCGAGATCGAGCCTCCGCGAGGCGCCAAGCCATGCCACGTGGGCCGCTGCCGGACGAAGCCGCTCCCGGTAGACGCTGCACCACCGAGCGGGAGCCGCGATCAAGCTCGCCCGTAGGCCATCATCAGGATCCCTGTCGGGCGGGGCCTCAGGACCTCGCTCGGCGCGCTCGCGACGACGTCCACACGCCGCATCAAGTGCGGTCAGCGCGCACAGGGCGAGCGGGAATCGCTCGCGGCGAAGCCAGCGCCGGCGATCGACGGCCGCAGGCGGCGTTCGTCCGGGAGCCCGGATAGATGCCCCTGCGGCCTTCCGCGTTCAGACGCGTGTCACGGCTCGATCGTGAACTCGATCGCGTTCGTGAACCCCGTGTTGTCCGGCGCCGGGAAGCCCGGGTCGCGGAACCAGTACTGGCCGTGGACCTGCTGCCCCGCGACCAGCGCCGGGTCGCTGCCGCCGGCGATGTGGGTGTTGAAGTCGATCGAGTACGTGCCCGAGCAGAGCGCCGCTCCGCCCGAGTCCTGGACCGGCGTGCGGGTCTGCGGCGGGTTCACGCACAGCGTCCCGCCCTGGAACGGGAACGCGGCCGGTCCGCTCTTGCCGTAGAAGAACAGTCCAGACTTCTGCGGTTCGATCTGGCTGGCGGTGATCAGGAACCCGCTGCCGGCGCCGGCGCTGGGCAGGCCGCTGAAGTCGATCGCCGGCACGCAGCCGCTCGAGGTCACCTTCGCCGTGCAGTAGAAGGTGGGCCCCTCGAGGTCGATCATGAACGCGCCGTTCACGCCGTTCTGCAGCGTCGCCTCGAAGATCACGTAGCGGCCGCTCGGCGAGAGCTTGTAGCCATCCGTGACGCTCGAGAGCGACTGCACCACGACCCCGCCGATCATCGTCACCCCCTCCTGGACGAGCAGCGTGTCGTTCAGGAAGAGCCCCGTGTCCTTGGTCGTGTCGGGGTCGTTCCAGTCGCCGAACCACAGCACGTTGCCGGCCGCGTCGATCTCGACCGGCCCGCTGCCGAAGCTGGTCAGCGCGAAGGGCGAGAACGCCGCCAGCACCTCGCCCTCCTGCCGGAAGAGCGTGCCGTTCTTGATGATCACGAGGTCGTCGGCGGTGCTCCCGTCGAGCGTGCCCGTGTGCACCCAGTCGCCGGCGTCGTTTACCGACATGCGCACGCTGGTCGAGAGCGTCAGCCAGTTGCGCCCGGCGACCGGCGAGGGGCTGCCCTCCTGGGCCAGCAGCGTGTTGTTCAAGTACATGACGCCGTCGGTGGTCGTCAGTCCATTCAGGTCGGCCACGAACATGATGTCGCCCGACTCGTTGAAGGCGAAGTTGTGCGGGCCGGTGCCGAAGTCCGAGACCAGGTCGACCTGACCCGCGAGCTGGTCGCCTTCCTTCGCGAAGACGGTCTCGGAGAGGAGCGTGCCCAGCCCGTCGACCTGCATGATCACGAGCGCCCGGTCGACGGTCGTGGCGATCGCCGGGTCGTCGACGCTCGCCACCACCAGGATCTGGTTCGCCGAGTTGATCTTGCACTCGAAGAAGCCGATGTAGGGCGTGCCCGCCGAGAAGCCCGGCGAGCTCGAGATCGTTCCCTCCTGGAGCACCAGGATGTCGTCGAAGAAGATGCCCGAGTCGTCGCCGGTGCCGGTCGTCCCGTCGAGGAAGAAGTTCCAGCCGCTGTGGCCGGTCGCGCTCAGGCTGACGGTGTCGAAGGTGTCGATCGACGCGCCGGCGGGAGCGGCCAGCGCATGGCCTTCCTGGAGGTGGAGCCCGCCGTTCTTGACCAGCGCTCCGTCGATGTCGGTATTCGCGTTGTCCGTGTCCACCTCGACGATCCAATCGCCGGAGTCGTTGATGGTCAGGTTGAGGATCGAGGTCACGTTGCCGACTCCGGCGAGCAGGTCTCCCTCCCCGATGAGCTTCACGATAGGAGCCTGGGCGCGGGCGGGAGTGACGGCGAAAAGCAATCCAACGGCGAGGAGCGGCAGGAGGCGTAGGGTGGACATGGTGTTTCTCGGCAGGATGGACGTCGGAGGGCAGGCGGGCGCAGCCGCTGGGCGGCGCCGGTCACTACCCTGTATCAGCAACCGCGCGAACGCGCAATCCCCCCGCGCTCGATCCCACGTCAGCGACGGACCTCGAGCTCGAAGCTGGCCTCGCCGGCGAGCTGCATGCGCTCTTCGATCTGGAGCTCGTGCTCCCCCTGGCGCTGGCTCCGGGACTGGGTCACCGTGACGCGCATCGGCCCGCGCAGCTCGACCGAGTGCAGCCGGCCCTCGGCCTGGTGCCAGAGCATCTCGCCCTTCAGCTCGAAGGCGAGCGCGACGGACTGCGACTCCTCGTCGCCGCCGTGGGTCTCCACCTTGGCTTCGATCTCGATCGCGGCCAGCTGGACCCCGTCCACCTCGCGCGTCCCGCGGTAGGTCGCGGTGACGTCGCCGGAGAGGTTCTCGGCGAACTCCGCGCCCATCTCGTTCGCCGGATCCTGGCCTTCGGAGACTTTCAGCTTCACCTCACCGCCGGGCCGCAGAACCGTGGCCATGGCGGCCGCCTCGACCTCCCAGGAGTCGCCGTCCTCGACCTCGCCCGAGGGCAGGAACGCGCGCAGGTCCATGTCCTCCTGGAGGCCTTCAAGGAGCGAGTCGTCGCCCTCGCCGCCCGCGAAGGTCACCTCGTAGCGCTCCTCGTCGGAGTCCCAGGTGAACGCGACCCGCTTGCCCTCGAGCGCGCTCGAGCGCTCGCGCGTCGTGTCCTCGCCCTCGCTCGATTCCGTGGTCTCGCCCGAAAGCGTCTCGAAGTCGCGCACGAGCTTCGCCGGCCGGCCGTCGCCGACCTTGACGATCTCGTCGTTGACCAGGATGTGCAGCGAGTCGCGGATCTCCATCTCGCCCTCGACCTCCATCGGCTGGCCGTTGAGCTCGACGCTGATCTCCTCGAGCTTCAGCTCGTAGCTGCGCCGGACCTCGCGCGTGAGCGTCAGGCCCTCCTTGGGGTGGTAGCGCACCTCGTCGGCGAGCGGTGCGAGGGCCAGGGCGAGCGGAGCGAGCGCCAGCGGGAGGATGGGAATCTTCATGGCCGCCCAGGCTATCCGCGCGCGAGCACCGCGCCCAGATCCCGCCTTTGCGGCCCAATCCGACCTACTCCCACTCGATCGTCGCCGGCGGCTTCGACGAGATGTCCAGCACGACGCGGTTGATCCCGCGCACCTCGTTGATGATGCGGCTCGAGATCCGCTGCAAGAGCTCGTGCGGCAGATTTCCCCAGTCCGCGGTCATCCCGTCGTCGGACTCGACCACTCGGATCGCACACGCCTCCTCATAGGTGCGCGCGTCGCCCATCACGCCGACCGAGCGCACCGGGAGCAGCACCGCGAAGTACTGCCACAGGCCGCGGTGGCACCCGGCCGCTTCGATCTCCGAGGTCACGATCGCGTCGGCCTCGCGCAGGACGTGCAGGCGCGGAGGGGTCACCTCCCCCAGGCAGCGCACGGCCAATCCCGGCCCGGGGAATGGCTGGCGGCCCACGATCCGCTCGTCCAATCCCATGTGCCGGCCGATCGCGCGCACCTCGTCCTTGAAGAGCTCGCGCAGGGGCTCGACGAGCGCCATGTCGAGGTCCGCCGGCAGGCCGCCGACGTTGTGGTGGCTCTTGATCACCGCCGTGCTGCCCCCGTGCACGTTCACCGACTCGATCACGTCGGGGTAGAGCGTGCCCTGACCGAGGAAGCGCGCGCGGCGGAAGCGCTTCGCCTCGGCCTTGAACACCTCGACGAAGTCGCGGCCGATCGCCTTGCGCTTCGTCTCGGGGTCGGTGACGCCGGCCAGGCTCTTGAGGAAGCGCTCGCCCGCGTCGACCACCGTCAGGTCGACGCCGAACTGGTCGCGAAACGTCCCCTCGACCACCGCGCGCTCGCCCTTCCGGAGCAGGCCGTTGTCGACGAAGATGCAGTGCAAGCGCTCCCCGATCGCGCGCTGCACGATCATCGCTGCCACCGAGCTGTCGACGCCGCCCGAGAGGCCGAGCACCACCTCGCCCTCCTCCCCCACCTGCTCGCGCACGCGCTCCACCTCGCGCTCGACGATGCTCTCGGGCCTCCAGTCGCCGGGGAGGCGGCAGACGCGCGTCAGGAAGTTGTCGATCACCTCGCGCCCGCGCACCGTGTGCGTCACCTCGGGGTGGAACTGCACGCCGAAGAACCCCCGGCCCGGGTCCCCGACGGCGGCGTGCTCGCAGGTCTCGGTGTTGGCGTAGACCTGCCACCCCTCCGGCAGCCGGGTCACCTGGTCGCCGTGGCTCATCCACACCACCGTGTGACCGTCGATCCCGTCGAAGAGGTCCTCCGAGCGCAGGATCCCGATCGATGTGCGCCCGAACTCGCGCCGGCCGGCCGGCTCGACCTCTCCACCCAGCTCGCGCGCCATCCACTGCAGCCCGTAGCAGATCCCGAGCACCGGCACGCCCAGCTCGAGCAGCTCGCGCGGCACCTCCGGCGCGCCCGGCGCGTACACCGAGGCCGGCCCGCCGGAAAGGATCACGCCGCCCAGCTCCAGCTTGCGCGCCGCCTCCATCGCGCGCTGCGGCGGCGCGATCTCGCAGTAGGTGCCCGCCTCGCGCACCCGCCGCGCGATGAGCTGCGCGTACTGCGCGCCGAGGTCGACGACGAGCACTCCGCGGGGCTTGGCGGTCATTCCTGGAAGTAGAAGTAGTTCGAGGACTCCTTGGTGATCGTCACGTCGTGCGGGTGGCCCTCGCGCACGCCGGCCTGGGTGACGCGGATGAAGCGCGCGCGCTCCCACAGCTCGCCGATCGTGCGCGCGCCGACGTAGCCCATCCCCGAGCGCACGCCGCCGACGAGCTGGTAGGCGAAGCTCGAGAGGCGTCCCTTGTAGGGCACCATGCCCTCGATGCCCTCGGGCACGAGCTTGTCGGAGCTCTGCACCTCGGCCTGGCCGTAGCGCTCCTTCGAGCCCTGGCTCATGGCGCCGATCGAGCCCATCCCGCGCACCGCCTTGAACGAGCGGCCCTTGAACAGGATCGTCTCGCCCGGGCTCTCTTCCAGGCCCGCGAAGAGGCTGCCGAGCATCGCGCACGACGCGCCCGCGGCCAGTGCCTTCACGATGTCGCCGGAGAAGCGCACCCCGCCGTCGGCGATCACCGGCACCTGGTGCTTGCGCGCGGCGCCGACCACGTCGAGGATCGCCGTGAGCTGCGGCACGCCTATCCCGGCCACCACGCGCGTGGTGCAGATCGAGCCCGGACCGATCCCGACCTTCAGGCCGTCGACGCCGGCCGCGGCCAGGTCGCGCGCCGCCTCGGCCGTCGCGACGTTCCCGGCGACGACGTCGACCGGCAGGCGCCGCTTCAGCTCCTTGACCGTCGCGATCACGTTCGAGCTGTGGCCGTGGGCCGTGTCGACCACGAGCACGTCCACGCCCGCCTGGACCAGGCCGCCGGCGCGGTCGAAGTCGCGCACGCCGACCGCCGCGCCGACGCGCAGCCGCCCGCGCTCGTCGCGCGCGGAGCTCGGGAACTCCGCGAGCTGCTTCAGGTCCTTCATGGTGATCAGCCCGCGCAGGCGCATCTCGCCGTCGACGATGATCAGCTTCTCGACCTTGTGGCGGTGCAGGAGGTCGCGCGCCTCCGCGAGCGAGGTCCCGGGCGGCGCCGTGACCAGGTTCTCGGTGGTCATGAGCTGCGCCACGGGCATGTCGTCGGAGGTCTCGAACTTGCAGTCGCGGCTGGTCAGGATCCCGACCACCGTCTCGCCCTCGACGATCGGCAGGCCCGAGATGTTGCTCTTGGCCATGATCTCGCGCGCCTGGCCGATGGTCGCGCTCGGCGGCAGCGTGATCGGGTCGAGGATGACGCCGTTGGCCGAGCGCTTGACCTGGTCGACCTCCTGGATCTGCC
>DATKBQ010000416.1:0-3592 GCA_035546375.1 Planctomycetota bacterium
CGCGGCGCATCGCCGGCGGCCTCGCGCGCCTCGGCCTCGCGCGCGGCGACCGCGTGTGCGTCTTCCTGCGGCCGGGCCGCGACTGGGTGGCGACGGTCTACGCGCTGTTCCGCCTCGGCGCCGTGCCGGTGATGATCGACCCGGGCATGGGCCGCCGGGCGGTGCTCGCTTGCGTCGCGCGCACGCGCCCGCGCGGCTTCGCAGGCATCCCGCTCGCCCACGCGCTGCGGCTGGCGAGCCCGCGCGCCTTCGCGAGCGTGGAGATCGCGGTGGGCACCGGCGCGCCGCAGCTCTGGAGCGGGCCCTCGCTCGAGCGGCTGGCGCGCGAGGGCGACCCCGACGTGCCGCCCGCGCCGACCGCCGAGGACGATCCGGCCGCGATCCTCTTCACCTCCGGCGCGACCGGCCCGCCCAAGGGCGTCGAGTACACCCACGGGAACTTCGCGGCGCAGGTGCGCTCGCTGCGCGAGCTCTACGGCTTCCGCCCCGGCGAGGTCGACCTCGCCTGCTTCCCCCTCTTCGCCCTGCTCGCCCCGGCCTTCGGCTGGACCAGCGTCTTGCCCGCGCTCGATTTCTCGCGCCCCGGCCGCTGCGACCCGCGCGCGCTGGTGGAGACCATCCTCGAGCACCGCGTCGAGAGCGCCTTCGGCTCGCCCGCGATCTGGCGGCGGGTCGCGCCCTTCTGCGCGCAAAGCGGCACGAAGCTCGGCGCCCTGGCGCGGCTCTCGATCGCCGGCGCGCCGGTGGAGCCGCGCTTGGTCGAGGCCTGCGCCGCGCTGCTCGCGCCGGGCGGCGAGGTGCACACGCCCTACGGCGCGACCGAGGCGCTGCCGGTCTCGAGCGCGCGCGGTAGCGAGATCCTCGGCGACTTCCGCCGCGGGAGCGAAGGCGGCGCCGGCAACTGCGTCGGCCGGGCCGCGCCCGGGATCGAGCTGGCGCTGATCTCGATCACCGATGAGCCGGTCCCGCGCTGGGGCGATCGCCTGCGTAGCCCCGCCGGCGAGCTGGGCGAGGTGTGCGTGCGCGGCGCCCAAGTGACGCGCCGCTACGCAGGAGATCCACGGGCCACGGAGCTGGCCAAGATCGACGACGGCGAGGGCGACTGCTGGCACCGCATGGGCGACGTCGGGCGGCTCGACGAGCACGGGAACCTCTGGCTCCTGGGCCGCAAATCGCATCGCTTGGAGACCGAGCGCGGCCTCCTGATGCCGGTCGGCATCGAGAACGTCTTCGACCTGCACCCTGCGGTGAGGAAGTGCGCGCTGGTCGGAGCCGGCCCGCGAGGCCGCCAGCGCCCCGTGCTGATGGTCCAGCCCGAGCGCGGTGCGCTGCCGCGCGGGAAGCGACGGAGAGCGGATCTCGCGCGCGAGATCCTGCGCGCGGGCCTGTGGTTCCCGGCCTGCGGGCAGGTCGAGCGCGTGCTCTGGCGGCGCTCGCTCCCCGTGGACGTGCGCCACAACGCCAAGATCGACCGGCTGGCGCTGAAGCGCTGGGCCGAGCGCGAGCTGCGATGAACGTCGCCGTGACCGGCGGCGGCGGCTTCGTCGGCCGCTACGTGGTCGAGGCCTTGATTGCGCGCGGCCACGAGGTGGGCTCGATCGGGCGCGCTCCGCGCCCGGAGCTGGAGCGCCTCGGCGTGCGCGCGGTCCAGGCCGACGTGCGCGACCCCTCCGGTCTGGAGGCCGCCTTTCGGGGTTGCGCGGGGGTGGTCCACGCCGCCGCGAAGACTGGCGTCTGGGGCCGGCGCAGTGAGTTTGTCGAGGCAAACGTGCAGGGCACGCGCAGCGTCCTCGAGGCCTGCCGCCGCGCCGGCGTGGCGCGGCTGGTCTACACCAGCTCGCCGAGCGTCGTCTTCGACGGCCGCGACCACGTGCGCGCCGGGCCGGAGCTCGCCTACGCGCGCCGGCACCTGTGCGCGTACTCCGAGACCAAGGCCGAGGCCGAGCGCGAGGTGCTCGCCGCGCACGGGCGCGGAGGCCTCGCGACCTGCGCGCTGCGCCCGCACCTGGTCTTCGGCCCGCGCGACCCGCACCTGGTGCCGCGCCTGGTCGAGCGCGCGCGCCGCGGCCGGCTCGCCGTCGTCGGCGGCGGCGAGAACGAGGTCACCCTGTGCTACGCGGAGAACGCCGCCTGGGCGCACGTCCTGGCGCTCGAGGCCCTCGAGCCCGGCGCCGCGCACGCCGGCCGCGCGTGGTTCGTCGGCCAGGAGCGACCGGTGCGCCTGTGGAGCTGGATCGGCGAGCTCTGCCGCCGCCTCGACCTGCCAGCCCCGCGCCGGCGAGTGCCGCTAGGCGTCGCCTACGCGCTCGGCGCGGCCCTGGAAGGCGTACACTCGGCGCTCGGCCTCGAGCGCGAGCCGGCGATGACCCGCTTCGTCGCCCTGCAGCTCGCGCGCTCGCACTCCTACGACATGGAGCCCGCGCGGCGCGCCTTCGGCTACCGCGAGCGGGTCGGCGACGCGGAAGCGATGGACCGGCTCGTGACCTGGATGAAGGCGACCTGAGATCGGAATGCGCCGAGGCGCCACGCGCATCTGTCCCCAATCGAACGTGGCGGCGACGCCACTGTGGATCCATGCCTACGCACGCTCGGCGCCAGATCGATCTCAGGAATCACCGGTGTGGATCGCCAGGTTTGATTGAGTATCCCCGAATCTTGTGACCTGCCCACTAGCCGCCTCCCAGCCGGGGCTCGCCGCAGACCCGTGCTGGGCCTACGTCGCGAGGTCGGTCAGGGGTTCTGGACTCGTACCCGCACCGCGTCTGCTCGAGTACGGCACACCTTGGAGAATGTCCAAGGCATGCGCGAATCCATCTACGCCTCGTCTATCGCGGCGCCTGCATGACTCATCGCGGCCGCCCCCCTCGACGGTCTTCCGCCGTGCCCTGGGTCGGTATCCGGTTCTCTTCCGTCCGATCCGATCCGATCCGCTCCCCCTGCCGTGTCCCGATCCCTCCCTCGCTAGACTTTCCCTCCCTATCCATCACCCTCTCTCCCTACCCCCACACCACTCGGAGCCACTTCCATGGGTCTGCGCATCCCCCTACTCGCAACCGTCGCCCTTGCGGCCGCCGCGTTCGTCTCGGCCGCGGTCGTGCAGGACAAGAAACCCGATCCCGCCGGCGGGCCTCCGATGGACATGCCGGCGACCCAGGCGGGTCCCGAGCACGCGCTCTTGAAGAAGATGGCCGGCACCTGGGACACGACCGTGAAGTTCATGATCCCCGGCATGCCCCCGGACATCTCCAAGGGCTCCGAGACCAGCCGCATGCTCGGCGATCTGTGGCTGGTCAGCGACTTCGAGGGCACCGCGATGGGCGGGCCCTTCAAGGGGCACGGGATCATGGGCTACGACCCGGCGAAGAAGAAATACGTCGGCGTTTGGGTGGACACGATGACGAGCCACCCCCAGCTCTCCGAGGGCACCTACGACGCTGGCACGCGCACGATGACCATGACCGCGAAGGGAATGGACATGGCGACCGGCCAGCCCGTCGACCAGCGCCACGTCTCGCGCTTCATCGACGACGACACGGCGGTGTTCGAGATGTTCCAGGGCGGCGCCAAGGAGCCGATCCTCACGATCGAGTAC
>DATKBQ010000417.1:0-3438 GCA_035546375.1 Planctomycetota bacterium
GCGGCCGTCCAGTCGGAGCCTACGACCCCGCTTCCTCGCGGCGCCGTCAGGCCGCGCTCCACAAGCGCGCGTGCCGCGGCGCGCCGCGCGATCCCGGGCAGGTCGCTCCCCATCCGGGAATGCACGGTACGGCCGAGCTGACTCGCGGCAAAGGCCCCTCGGCGCCGATCCTCCGAGGGCGCCCGGCCTGCAACCGTCGCATGGGCGATCCTCCTTCTTCGAGAGGGCGAACCCCACGGACGAGCCAACCCGCTGCGGACTAGCCGAAGGCAGCCTCGCGCCTTCCTGGTTCTGCTGCGGCGGTCGCAGCTCACGTCTTTCGGATCGCCTCGATATCGAGGGTGATGGGGAAACTACGGCCGCTTGCCGCGCTGGTGGTATCAAGGTACTATCGCACCACCATGGCCAAGGAGAAGGTCACGCTCACGCTCGACGCCGGGCAGCTCGGCGAACTCCGCCGGCTCGCAGGCGCACGCAGCCTCTCCGCCGCGGTGGACCGTGCAGTCGCCGCCTACCTGGCGCGGGCCCGCCACCTCGCCGCCGTCGACGAGTGGCTGGCCGAGTTGGAGCGCCAACACGGGCCGGTGCCCCCCGAGACGCTCGAGTGGGCGGCGAAGCTCATGGAGGACTGGGAGTCGGGACACGGGAAGCGCCGGCGGCGCGCGGTCTGATGCTCCTGCTCGACAGCGAAGCGATCTCCGCCCTCGCGCATGGGCCGGCCGCCCGCCGCGATCGCGTCCGGGCGCTCGTCGCCGAGATGCGCTCGCGCGATCTGCCGATCGGCACCGTCGCGTCGGTCCTGGCTGAGGTGGTCCGCGGGAGGCCCGCCGACGCCGGCGTCTTCGCCGGTCTCAAGCGCGCCCGCGTCGAAGTGCACCCCGTGGACACGCGAGTCGGCGTGCGCGCGGGCCGGCTCCTGGGGCGCGTCGGCGCGGGGTCGGAGATGGCCGTCGACGCCTTCACGGTGGCGGTCGCCGACCTGGCCGGCGGTGCCGTCGTCGCCACGGTCGACACGGGCGACTTGGAGCGCCTCGCCGCTCATGCCTCGGGGGTCACCGTGGTGGACATAGCGTGATTACACCCAGATTGGCGTCATGCGAAGCTGAGCATGATCGTGACACCTGACACCGGGCCAAGGGCCGTCGCGCGCCGGCGCCGCTCACGCACCGTCCAGGTGCGACGCGGCCGACTCGAGGAGCCCGCACAGCTTCGTCGAGGCGGCGCGGGCGGCCTCGAGCACGTCGGCGTGCGCGAGACGGCGCGGCGCGATCCCGGCGGCCGCGTTCGTGATCACCGAGACCGCTGCCACGCGCGCGCCCGCGGCGTGCGCAGCGAGCGCCTCGGCCGCGGTCGGCATGTCGACCGCGTCGGCGCCGAGGCGGCGCAGCATGCGGATCTCGGCCGGCGTCTCGTAGCTCGGGCCGGGGAGCGCCGCGTACACGCCGCTCGCGAGGGTGATCTTCGCTTCGCGCGCGCCATGCTCGAGGGCAAGGCCCAGCCCACGGTCGTAGGGCGAGCCCAAGCCCATCTCGTCCAGCGCGAGCGGCGTCGCCCCCTGCATGTTCACGTGGTCGTCAATGCGCATCAGCGTGCCGGGAAGCCACTCCTCGCGCAGCCCACCGGCGGCGTTCGTCAGGACGAGCTTGCGGCAGCCCAGCGCGGCGTAGGCCCGCACGGCGCGCGTCACCTCCCGCGCGCTCGAGCCCTCGTAGAGGTGCACGCGCCCCACTTGAACCAGCGCCGGCACGCCGGCGAGCTCGCCGAGGAGGATCTCGCCCGGGTGGCCGGGGACGCGGCTCAGCGGCATGCCCTCGAGCGAGTCGAACGAGATTCGGCGCACACCGGCCAGGCGCTCGGCGAGGCCGCCGAGACCCGAGCCGAACACGAAAGCGATGCGAGCGCCCTCCGCGCCGGCCTCGCGCAGCGAGCGTACCAGCGCCTCGAGGGCGGCGTCGCCGGCCGTGCGCGCCGCGTCGCTCACAGGAACATCCCCGCCACCGCCGCGGTCATGCACGAGGCGAAGGCCCCGGCGACCATCGCCTTCAGCGCGGTGCGCGCGATGTCGGCCTTGCGGTTGGGCGCGAGCGGCGTGAGCGCGCCGATCTGGATCCCGATCGAGGCGAAGTTCGCGAATCCGCACAGGGCGTAGGTCGCCATCTTCGCCGAGCGTACGGTCTCGAAGGCCGGCCCGGCTCCGCCGGCCGCATCGGGCTGCATCTGGGCGAGCTGCGTGTAGGCCACGAACTCGTTCACGGCGATCTTGACGCCGAGCAGCGACCCGAAGAGCTGCGAGTCGCGCCAGCCCTCGACGCCGATCAGCCATGCGACCGGCGCGAAGACCCAGCCGAAGATGCGCGAGAGCGAGAGCCCGCCCTCGAGCTCCAGCCGCTCCCCGAGCCAGCCCAGCGGCCAGTCGATCAGGTGGATCAGCGCCACGAAGGCGATCAGCATCGCGATCACGTTGAGCCACAGCTTCAGGCCGTCGGCGGTGCCGTTGGCCGCCGCTTCGATCAGGTTGCTCGCCTCGCGCTCGATCCGCAGCTCGACCCGGCCCGCGGTCACCGCCTGCTCGGTCTCGGGCCGCATCAGCTTGGCCATCACGAAGGCCGCCGGCGCCGCCATCACCGACGCGCTCAAGAGGTGCGGCGCGTACTGGGGCCCCACGATCCCCATGTAGACGGCCATCACCGAGCCGGCGATCGTCGCGAAGCCGCCGGTCATCAGCGCCATCAGCTCCGAGTCGGTCATGCGCGGGATGTAGGGCTTGACGACCAGGGGCGCCTCGGCTTGGCCGCAGAAGATGTTCGCCGCGATCGACATCGACTCGGCTCCGGAGACGCCCAAGAGCGCCGACAGCACCTTCGCGATCGCCCACACCACGACCTGCATCACGCCCAGGTGGTAGAGGATCGACATCAAGGCCGAGAAGAAGATGATCGTGGTCAGCGCCTTGAAGGCGAAGACCAGGCCCCACGGGCCGGCCTCGGGGTCGGCGAGGCGGCCGAAGACGAGCTGCGAGCCGTGGTCGGTCATCCCGATCAGCTTCGCCACCCAGAGCCCGAGCGACTCGAACAGCTCGCGCCCCCAGAGCGTGTTCAGGATCGTCCAGCCGAGCACGAGCTGGGCCAGGAGGCCGAAGACGACGATGCGCCACGGCACGCGGCGGCGCTCGCTCGAGATCAGCCAGGCGACGGCGCAGAAGAAGGCGATCCCGAGGGCGGCGCGCAGGTAGACCATCGAGCTCGCCGGCGGCGCGAGCGATCGCGCCGGCTCGGGCGCATCAGACCGTCACGCCCGGGGCCGCGCAAGGACCCGCGGAGCGCGCCCGAACGGTGGGAGGAGATCGAGAGCCGCGCAGGCGCTCCGCCCGAGGCACGCGACGCGGCCAGGACAGACTGCTAGCATCCCGCCGCGCAGGTGCCTCCCTCCGATCGACAC
>DATKBQ010000418.1:0-5472 GCA_035546375.1 Planctomycetota bacterium
CACGCCGGTCGTTCCGCAAGGAAAGGAGCCGCGAGTGAGCGAGCGCAGCAGGATCGAGTGGACCGACGCGACGTGGAACCCGGTCCGCGGATGCACGAAGGTCAGCCCAGGCTGCAAGCACTGCTACGCCGAAACCTTCGCGGAGCGTTGGCGGGGGATCCCCGGACATCCCTACGAGCAAGGCTTCGACCTCAAGCTCGTGCCCGAGAAGCTCGTCGAGCCGCTGCTCTGGGTCCGCCCGCGCACGGTCTTCGTGAACTCCATGAGTGACTTGTTTCACGAGGCCGTGCCAGACGACTTCATCACGCGCGTCCTCGGCGTGATGCGTCTCGCCGACTGGCACGTCTACCAAGTCCTCACCAAGCGCCCGGACCGCATGTACGAGATCCTGGCTCGTTCTGATGTCGAGCGGGCACGGCACATCTGGTTCGGAGTGAGCGTGGAGAACCGCAAGCAAGGCCTTCCGCGCATCGATCGCTTGCGCGCCACGTCCGCCGCGATCCGGTTCCTCTCCATCGAGCCGCTCCTCGAGGACCTCGGTGAGATCCGCCTCGACGGCATCGATTGGGTGATCGTCGGCGGCGAGAGCGGGACAGGGGCGAGGCCGATGCAGGCAAAGTGGGTCCTCTCCATCCGCAACCAGTGCGGCGATGCGAACGTGCCCTTCTTCTTCAAGCAGTGGGGTGGCGTCCAGAAAGGGAAGTGGGGACGCGAGCTCGACGGACGGACGTGGGATGAACACCCGCCTGCCTTCCGTCTACCGGTGCCTTCTCGACATGAACGGGAGCGGCGCGTGAGGGCGATCGAAGAGGAACTCGCTGCACACGCATGAGCAGGCTCCGGCCCGAACTCTACGTCGGCCGTGAGCAGACGTATGTCAAGCACTTCGTCCTCGGGGTCTACCTCGAGAAGCTGGCGTACAAGATCGGGATGCGCTGGAACGGTGCGACGCTGAACTACGTGGATGGTTTCGCGGGCCCGTGGCAGAGCAAGGACGAGAAGCTCGAGGACACCTCGCCCCATATCGCTGTGCGCGTCCTCCGCGGCGTTCGTGGCGAGGTGAGGCGTCTCGGCAAGCCGCGACTAGACGTGCGCGCGATGTTCGTGGAGAAGGACGCCGACAAGTTCAAGCGACTCCAAGAGTCGTTCGCTGATTGCGCCGATCTCGAGATCGTCGTTCGGCACGGCGACTTCGAATCGAATGTCGGCAAGGCCGTGGCCTTCGGAACGACAGGCGCGCGATCCTTCTGCTTCACGTTCATCGATCCGTGTGGATGGACGGGCTATGGCCTCCATGCGGTCACGCCGCTGCTGAGCGTGAAACCTGGCGAGGTGCTGATCAACTTCATGACACACGAAATCAACCGGTTCATCGACAACCCGGATCCTGCGAAGGCGGCCACCTTCCAGGACCTCTACGGCTCGACCACCTTCCGCGATGCATGGGCCGGGATGGACGGGATGGAGCGGCAAGATGTCATGGTCGCCGCGTACTGCCATCGGGTCCGGGAGGCGGGACGCTTCGCGCACGTCGCCAGCGCGGTCGTCATCAACCCGCTGAAGGATCGCGCGCATTACCATCTCGTGTATGGTACGCGGCACGACGAGGGCCTGAGGACCTTCCGTGAGGCGGAGCGGCGAGCGCTGAGCGAGCAGGAGGGAATCCGAGCCAGGGCTCAGCAGCGGAAGCGCAAGAGAAGGACGGGAGGTCAGCAAGAGCTGTTCGACGCGGAAGCACTGGCCACGCCGTACGTGGATGGGTTGCGTGCTCACTACCGCACAAGGGCGCGCGACGTTGTGGCGCGGATGCTGTCTGCCCGCGGCGCTGTTCCATTCGACGAGCTCGTGATTGCTGCCATGCAACAGCCGATGACCGCGGAACAGGACGTGCGCGACTTCCTGACGGAAGAGGCGAGGCGGGGCGCCGTCACGTTCGACGGACTCGCCGGCAGAGAACGCTCGCCGAAGTGGAACGAAAAACACAGCGTTCGACTGCTCGAGCGGTCATAGCTAGATCACGGGCGATACAGCCCTTCCATACGGGTCGAGGCATGCGAACGCTGGCGGTCCAGGCTGTGCATGCGTGGCAACCGCACGTCACCGAACCCAAGACTCGGAACCACTCGCTCTCCTCCCAGTGGGTTAGCCTGTCCGGCCATGCTGGTCATCCTGACGTTCCTGTCGCTTGCCGCCCGCGCGCAGGATCCCGCCCCGGCGAAGGAGATCTTCGACGGCGCGAAGCAATGGATCTGGGCCGGCGAAGCGCAGGCCTACGAGTCGGTGTGGTTCCGGCGTACGTTCGAGATCCCGGGCGAGCTCGAGGGCACGGTTCGCGAAGCCTGGCTCGAGGCGTCCTGCGACAACCGCATGGTGGCGTGGCTCAACGGTCGCGAGGTCTTCGAGGTCGAGGACTGGGAGCGGCCGCGGCGCGCGGGCGTCGAGCAGCTCCTGCGGCAGGGGCTCAACGTCCTCGCGGTCTGGGGTCAGAACGACGGCGGGCCGGCGGGCCTGCAGCTCGTGCTCGAGATCGAGCGCGAGGACGGCATGCGTGAGCGGATCGAGACCGGCGCGGACTGGCTCGCGACACGCGAGGAGCCGGCGGAGGGTTGGCTACGACCCGAGTTCGACGATGCGCACTGGCCGAGCGCGTACGAGATCGCCGAGTCGGAGCTGCCGCGGCAGTGGGCCAAGCTCCAGCCCGCGACCGAGCCGGATCGCAGCGGCGTCGTGTCCGCCGCCGAGCTCGAGCTGCCGCCCGGGTTCGAGGCCGAGCTGCTCTACGCCGTCCCACGCGCGCGGCAGGGGTCGTGGGTCGCGGCCACCTTCGATCCGCGCGGGCGCCTGATCGTGAGCGATCAGCACGGAGGGCTCTTCCGCGTCACGCTTCCGCATTCGGAGGGCGAGGACGTGGGCGTCGAGCCGCTCGGCGTCGACCTGGGCGAGGCCCACGGTCTGGTGTGCGCCTTCGGCGCCCTGTACGTCGTCGTCAGCCACGCCGCCCGCTACGAGGACGGGCTCTACCGCGTGCGCGACCGAGACGGGGACGACCGCTACGACACGATCGAGAAGCTGGCGGCCTTCGAGGCGGGCTCGGGCGAGCACGGCCCGCACGCCGTGCGCGTCGGCCCCGACGGCCGCTCGCTCTATGTGATTGCCGGGAACCACACCGCTCTCCCGGAGCCGATCTCGGTCTCGCGCGTCACGCCGGCGTGGGGCGAGGATCAGCTCCTCGGGCGCCGCGAGGACCCGCGCGGCCACGCGGTCGGCTACGAAGCGCCGGGCGGCTGGCTCGCGCGCACGGATCCCGACGGCCGCACCTGGGAGCTGGTCGCGGCCGGCATGCGCAACGCCTACGACTTCGACTTCGACGCCGAGGGCGAGCCCTTCACCTTCGACTCCGACATGGAGTGGGACCTCGGGCTGCCGTGGTACCGGCCGACGCGGATTTGTCATCTCGTGAGCGGCGCCGACTTCGGCTGGCGGCGCGGCTCGGGCAAGTGGCCGGTCGGGTGGCCCGACACCCTGCCGTCGGCGCTCGACATGGGCCTCGGCTCGCCGACGGGCGTGGAGTTCGGCGCGCGCTCGAGCTTTCCCGAGCCCTGGCGCAGCTCGTTCTTCGCGGCCGATTGGGCCTACGGCCGCATCCACGCCGTGCAGCTCGAGCCGCGCGGCGCGAGCTTCGGCGGCAGCTCGCGGGTCTTCGTGCGCGGGCGAGCGTTCCCCGTCACGGATCTAGCGTTCGGTCCCGACGGAGCGATGTACGTCACGACCGGCGGCCGGCGCACGCGCTCGGCGCTGTACCGGATCCGCTGGGTCGGCGGTGGCACCGGCGAGCCAGCGCGCGAATCGCCTGCGGACGCCTTCGCGGCGCGCGAGAAGCGGCGCTCGCTCGAGACCTGGCACGCGCGGCGCGATCCGGCGGCGGTGGACGCGCTGTGGCCCGAGCTCGCGAGCGAGGACCGCTTCTTGCGCCACGCCGCGCGGGTCGCGCTGGAGCACCAGGATCCGAGCGTCTGGATCGAGCGCGCGCTGGCCGAGACCGAGCCCCGCGCGGCGATCGAGGCCCTGCTGGCCCTCGCGCGGCTCGCTCCGCCCGAGCTGCGCGAGCGCGCGCTCGTCGCCTGGGAGCGCCTGCCCGTCGAACGGCTCGCGACCGCGGAGCGGATCGGCGCGCTGCGCGTCCTGGGGCTGATCTTCATCCGCATGGGCGGGCCGCTCGGCGGCGAAGGTCCGCGCCTGGCGGAGCGGCTCGGTCCCCTGTTCCCGAGCGGCGACGAAGAGCTCGACCGCGAGCTGGCGCGCGTGCTCGCGAGACTCGACGACCCGTGCCTCGTCGCGAAGGCCCTCGAGCGGATCGAGGGCGCGCCGACGCTCGACTTCGCAGTGCACCTCGCCTTCTGCCTGCGCGACGTGCGCTCCGGCTGGTCGCTCGACGCGCGCCGGCGCTTCCTCGCATGGCTGGACGGGATCTCGTCGCGCCTGCACGGTGGCGCGAGCTTCGCGAAGTACCTCGACGGCCTGCGCGGGGACTTGGTCGCCGGCCTGGACGAGGGCGAGCGCGCGGCGCTGGGGAGCCTGCTCGAGCCGCCTCCGCGCCCCACCACCGAGCCGCCGCCCCTGAGCAAGCTCGTGCGCCCCTGGACCGTCGCCGACCTCGAGCCCCGCCTCGATCGCCTCGCGCACGGCCGCTCGCTCGAGCGCGGCCGCGAGGCCTTCTCGCGCGCCCGCTGCCTGGAGTGCCACCGCTTCGCGGGCGACGGCGGCGCGAGCGGCCCCGACCTGACTGGCGCCGGCGCCCGCTTCAGCCCGCGCGACCTGCTCGAGGCGACCGTCGACCCCTCCGCCGCGATCTCCGACCCGTACCAGGACACCGAGGTCCTGACCGAGGCGCGCCTTTACGTTGGACGCATCGAGAGCGACGACGGCGAGCGCCTCGTGCTGCGCACAGCCCCGCCGGTGGAGGAGCGGATCGAGCTCGCCCGCGCCGAGATCCTCCTGCAGCGCCGCCACCCCCTGTCGCGCATGCCCGAAGGCTTGGTCGACGTCCTGACCGAGGAGGAGATCCTCGACCTCTTCGCCTTCCTTCTCGGCAAACTTTGAGTCGTAGTCGAAGTTCTACTGCTTCGCGCTGCGGCCGCGGGATGGGCTACGGGCCAAGACGGATCGAGCGCCACGGCTCCTCGGCCGAGACGTCGATCAGCATCGGGCCCTCGAAGCGCGCGGGCGAGAGCACGGCCAGGAAGACCAGCGGCTCCGCGAAGACGTTGTAGGTCCCGTGCACCTCGTTGCGCGGGACGAAGGCCAGCTCGCCGGCCTTCAGGATGCGCTTCTCGCGCCCGACCCACTGCTCGGCGCGGCCCTCGAGGACGTAGAGCACCTCCTCGAGCGCCGGGTGGCGGTGGAAGGCGTGCGCCTTGCCGGGCGGCATGCTCACGCGTACGACCTGGAGCTGCTCGGCGCCGGTCAGCTCGG
>DATKBQ010000419.1:0-7135 GCA_035546375.1 Planctomycetota bacterium
TTTCTCGGCCGGGCCGAAGGCGGCCGAGAAAGTAGAACTTTGACTACGACTCGGAAGTTGCCCAATTGCCGTGTTCCACCCCGCGCCTCCCGCGCCCATGATGGCGGCTGAAGCCGCATGGACGCCAAGACCCTCGTCGACTACGCCGGCACCCTCGACTGCATCCACTGCGGGCTGTGCCTGCGCACCTGCCCGACCTACCAGCTCACCGGCCGCGAGTCGTCGAGCCCGCGCGGGCGCATCCACCTGATGCGCGGCGTCGCCGAGGCGCGCCTGGACCCGCGTGCGCCCGCCTACGAGGAGGAGCTGGACTTCTGCCTCGTCTGCCGCCACTGCGAGAGCGTCTGTCCCGCCGGCGTGCGCTTCGGCGAGATGATGGAGCACTCGCGCGACGCGCTCGGCCATGCGGTGCGCCGCCCGCCCCTGGAGCGCCTCGCGCGCTGGATCGGCTTCCGGGCGCTCTTGCCCCGTCGATGGGCTCTCCGGCTCGCCTTCTCCGCGCTCCGCCTAGCCCAGCGGAGCGGCACGCTGCGGCTCGCGGTTTCGCTCCTCGGCGAGCGCGGCCGCGCGCTCGCCTCCCTCCCTCGAGTGCCGCCCCGCTCCGAGCGCCGCCCGCTCCCCGATCGGACGCCCGCGCAGGGCGAGCGCCGCGGCCGTGCAGCGGTGCTCGAGGGCTGCGCGATGGCCGAGCTGTACCCGCGCGTCAACCGAGCGAGCGTCGAGGCGCTCGCGGCGATCGGGATCGAGACCGTGGCGCCGGCCGACCACGCCTGCTGCGGCGCGCTGCACGCCCACAACGGCGACCTCGAGGGCGCGCGCGCTCTCGCGCGAGCCACGCTCCGCGCCTTCGACGAGCTCGTGGACGAAGCGGGCCGGCCCCTGCCCGTCGTCGTGAACAGCGCCGGCTGCAGCGCCCACATGAAATCCTATGGCCGGCTGCTGGCCGCCGATACCGAGCTCGCCGAGCGCGCGGCGGCGTTCTCCGAGCGCACGCGCGACTTCACCGAGTTCGTGGCGGAGCACGCGCCCGACTCGTTCCAGCCGCGCCTCGCGCCCGGCGCGCTTCCCGGGCCGGTCGCCTACGACGATCCCTGTCACCTCTGTCACGGCCAGCAGATCCGCTCCCAGCCGCGGACCTTGCTCGATCGGGTTGACGGCCTGCAGCGCGTCGAGCTCGAGGACTCGGAGTCCTGCTGCGGCTCGGCCGGGATCTATTCGCTCCTGCGGCCGCGCGACAGCCAAGCGATCTTCGCCGCCAAGCTCCGCGCGCTCGAGGCCTCGGGCGCCGCCGTCGTGGTCACCGCCAACCCCGGCTGCCAGCTCCAGTGGGAGTCGGGCCTCGCGCGCGCCGGCTCGCCCGTGCGCGTCCTGCACCTGGCCGAGGTGCTGGCGCTGGGGCTGCAGGCTGATCCGCCGAGCGCTCCCCGGAGCCAATAACCCTCCGCCGTTCCGTACAGGCCCGCCTGGAGGCGACGGGTGGCACGCTTCGCTGCCGGCTTGGGATCCCCCGGCTCCGCGGCCGCTCTTGCGCCATGAGCAGGCGGGCGGGCGGCGGCTGGTCCGCCGCGGGCATCAGGTCACCCTCTTCGCCAGCGGCGACTCGCGCACGTGGGCGCGGCTCGAAGCTTGCACGCTGCGCGCGCTGCGGCTCGCGGGGGTGAACGACCACATGCCCTTCCACCTGATGATGCTGGGCGAGGTCTTCGCGCGCGCGGGCGAGTTCGACGTGATCCACAGCCACGTGGACTACGCCGCGTTCCCGTTCTGCCGCCTGTCGCCGGCTCCGGTCGTGCACACCCTCCACGGCCGGCTCGACCTCGACCACCAGCTCGAGATCTTCGAGATCCTGGTCAGCAGCTGAGCGGGGGTCAGCGCCGCGAGCGGAGCAGCGCCGATCCGGCCGCCAAGCCTGCCAACGCCGCCAGCGCCAGCCAGGAGCGGTGCTTGGTGGCCCAGAGCTGCAGGCTGCGCTCGTGCGCACGAATTCGGTGCCCGACGCCCGTCAGGGGCGCGCTCACGAGGGTGGTTGGATGGCGGCGGAAGCCACGACCACGACGACGACGATCAGGACCACGACGAAGAAGAACGTGCCCACGATCCCGCAGATCCTCCCTGCCTGGGTGAGATCGCGCCCCGAGGTCTCCATTCGCCCTTCCCGCATCGCGCGGAGGTCCCGGTTGCCGAGGATCCAGGCCACGACGCCCAGCGGGACGCACGCGGTCAGGCTCAGCACCCCGAGCACGAGGATCAGGGCGCCGCGGTGGGGCTGCAGGCTGGTCGCTTCCACGGGCCCTTCCACCGGCGCATTAGACCCTGCCAGCCGCCGATCTGCTGGACTCCCCCCCGGCGAGCGCCGGAAGCAGGACTCCGGCACCCGACGCAGGCTCTCACCGCTCTCGCTGGCGCTCCCGCGCCAGGTCCACCAGAAGACGCGCCGCCTCGCGCGGGCTGGCGACGCGCACGGGAGCCGACGTGGGACCCTCGCCGACCTTCACGCCGAGGTCGGCAGGCCCGAGAGTGCGGAAGACGTCTTCGTCGGTGACGTCGTCACCCAGGTAGAGCACCGACGTGGCGCCCGTCCTCTCGCGCAGGAGCGCGACCGCGCGGCCCTTGTCGTCGGGCACCACCGAGAGCTCGACCACCTTCTTTCCGTGCCGCAGGTGCACGCCCGGCATCGCCGCGGGCCCGGCCAGCACCGCCGCCATGGCGCGCTGCGCGTCGCGCGGATCCGCCATCCGGTAATGCAACGCCACGCCGGCCGGCTTGGTCTCCGCGATCAGCCCCGGCGCCTCCGCGGCGATCGCCGCAAGCTCGCGCTGCAGTTCATCGAGGCGCTCGCGCTGCTCGGGGGAAAGCCGTTCGGCCAGGCTTCCGGCCTCCAGCTCCCCGCCATGGCTGCCGACGAGCCGCACGCCGCTCGGCGAGCCGACCAACGCCGCCAGGTCGTCGCGCGATCGACCGGAGACCAGCGCCGCGTGCGTGCGCGGCAGCGTCGCGAGCGCCGCGAGCGCCGTGACCGCCGCGCGCAGCGGCCGCGCGTCCGCCGGATCCTCCACGATCGGCGCCAGCGTCCCGTCGAAGTCGCAGGCGACGAGCAGCACCTCGGCCGCGGCGATCTTCTCGAGCCGCGCGCGCAGCTCACTCCCCGGCGAGGGCCCGGAGGAAGCCATCCGCCCAGTGGTAGACGTCGTTGCGCCACAGCGCGCGCCGCAGGCTGCGCATGCGCCGCCGCGCCTCGTCCGCCGGCAGCTTCAGCGCCCGTTCCAGCGCCAGCGAGACGCCGTCGACGTCGTAGGGGTTGACGATCAAGGCCGAGTCCAGCTCGTCCGCCGCGCCGGCGAACTCGCTCAAGACGAGCACGCCGCTCTCGTCCAGCCGCGTGGCCACGTACTCCTTCGCGACCAGGTTCATGCCGTCCTTCAGCGGCGTCACGAGCATCACGTCGGCCGCGCGGTAGTAGGCGACCAGGTTCTCCTTCGAGAGATTGCGGCGGAAGTAGTGCACCGCCACCGCGCCGGGCGCGCTGAACTGCCCGTTGATGCGCCCCACCAGCCGCTCGACCCGGTCGCGCAGCTCCGAGTAGGCCTTCACCGACTCGCGGCTGGGCACCGCGATCTGCACGAAGACGCACTCCTCGACGTCGGCCACGCCGCGGACCAGCATGTCCTCGAAGGCCGAGAGCCGCGAGTCGATGCCCTTGGTGTAGTCGAGCCGGTCCACGCTGAGGATCATCTTGCGCGCGCCCAGCCGCTCGCGGATCTGGCGGGCGTGGGCCTCGACCGCGGGCTGGCCGGCGGTGGCCTCGAAATCGGCGACGTCGATCGAGATCGGGAAGGCGCCGACGCGCACGCGCCGGCCCTCGATCTCGAGCCCGCCCTCGCGCGGGCGCGCCGGCGTGAAGCGGGCGGCGGCGCGCAGGAAGCTCTCGGCGTCCTGCTTGCGCTGGAAGCCGATCACGTCGGCGCCCAAGAGGCCGCGCAGGATCTCCGCGCGCCAGGGCAGCCACGAGAAGAGCTCCACCGGCGGGAAGGGGATGTGCAGGAAGAACCCGATGCGCGCCGAGGGCTTGCGCTCGCGCAGGATCAAGGGCACGAGCTGGAGGTGGTAGTCGTGCACCCACACCAGGTCGCCGTCCCTCACGCGGCGCAGCGCGGCCTGGGCGTAGCGCTGGTTGACCTCCACGTAGGGCTGCCACCACTTGCGGTTCACCTCCGGCGGACGCAAGGCGGCGTGGTAGAGCGGCCAGAGGGTGCGGTTGGAGAAGCCGTTGTAGAAGGCCTCGACTTCCTTCTTGGAGAGCCCGACCGGCACGATCGACATGCCGGCATGCTTGAAGGGATCGGGGGCCGGTCCGGCGCTGCCGGGCCAGCCGATCCAGCTCCCGCCGCTCTTCTGCACCAGCGGCGTGACGGCGCTCGTGAGACCGCCCGGGCTCGGCTGCCAGGTAGCGGCCTCGCCTTGGCTCACGCGCCGCACGGGCATGCGGTTGGCGACCACGATCAGGTTCCACCTCCCGCTGCGCGAGCGCCCGGCGGGCCTCAGCAGATCTCGCGCGGCGCTCGCGCGCTGCGGCGGTGGTCGATCCACCTCGGTGACCTCGATGCCGTCGCTGTCCTCGCCCATCCGCTCGTCTCTCCGCCGTGCGCGGCCTGCCGGCGCCCGCATCCGCACCCGGCCACGATACGCGTATCGCAGGCCTGTCTCAACCCTCACGGGCACTACGCCTGGGAGCGGTCTCCCTTTCGCCTCCCGGGGCCTTCGGAGGCGTCAGGGGCGCGCGCGCGGAGCGAGCGCGGCGAGCAGCTCGCCGGTGCGGGCGATGCTGCCCGGGACGCCCTCGGGCCAGCGCGCGAAGAGCACGCAGGGTCGTCCCTCGCTCGCGAGATCGACGCGCACGGTGTCGCGGAACGGGCCTTCGCCATCGCGCTTGCGCTCGCGCACGTAGCGCACGCTGAACTCGCGCCAAGCGAGCTCGCCGCGCTCGATCGAGCCGTCGCCCTCGGCGTGGCGCCCGGAGCCGCCTCCGTGCGGACCTCCGCCCGAGCTCGGCTCGCCGCCGCCGACCTTGAACAGTGCGGCGATCTCCCGCGCCGCGTTCGAGCGCGGGTAGCCGACGAGGAGCACCTCCTCGGGCGGCGGCTCCGACGCGCCCGCGCCCGGTGCATCGCCCTCGATCGGCTCCGCGGGCGCGGCGAAGCGCACCACCTGCTCGCCGCCGGCCAGGGTGTAGGCCTCGAGCGGCTCGAGCCCGAACGGCAGGTCCGCCGCGGCGAACCAGCCCGCGAGCAGCTCGCGCGGATCCTCGGGCCGAGAGCGGGGCCGGGCCAGCGACCCGACTGCTAGCGCGAGCAGCGCGAGGGCCAGCGCGACCTTGATCACGCCGCCGAGCGTCGCGCGCGGCGCGGAGCCCGCCGCGTCAGCGCTCGGGTCCGACATGGAACGGCTCCAGGAACTCGATCAGCTCCTCTTCGCTCACGGGCTCGCGCGAGCGCGGCTTGGTGAGCCGCAGGAACAGGCCGTGGTCGGTGCTCTCCGGGTGGAGATCGACGTGCATCGACGTGCCGTGAGCGGCACTGCGGATCTCCTCGAGGATGCCGGGCCGGCCCTCTCGTTCCTCCGCCCGGTCCGGCTCGGGCTCCGGCTCGCTGCCGGGGGGAAAGGTTTGGAAGCGCAGATAGGGCAGCTCGCGCCCCTGCACGCGCGCCGTGCCCTTCTCCGCGGCGAACATCCCGATCTTGCCGAAGACGGGCACGTCCTGCTCGGCGCCCTCGGCTTCCAAGAGCGACCGGCGCAACCCCTCCACGTCCTCGGTGACGTACTGGAGCATCCCCTGCATCCGCTGGTCGGCCGTGGTCAGCATCCACACGCGCACGCCGCGCACCGTGGGCAAGCCGACGATGTGCAGCTGCGGAGGCGGCTCGTCGACCGGAAGCACCTCCCTCAACCGAGCCCACTGCAAGGCGGGATCCGTCGAGCGCTGAGCGAAGCGAAACCCGAAGAAGCCCACGACCGCCAGCGCCACGATCGCGAGCAGGCACCCGCTGCCGCAGGCCCACACCCACACGGGCACGCTGCGCGGCGGCTTCTGCGGCTTCAGGTGATCCGTGCCCCAGCCTTCTTCGCTCATGCCTTTTCCGCCTTGGCGCCAAGGAGCCGCGCGCTGGAGCCGGCGAGGCTCTCGGACTCGCGCTCCCAGACCCTGTCCAACCGCTCGCGCATGCGCGCCTCGGCGTCGCTGCGGCCCCAGGAGCGGGCGCAGGCGACGAGCATCGCGAGCAGACCCTCGCAGTCGTCCCAGTCGACGATCTCGGGCGCGATGGCGCCATCCTCGCCGCAGTTGTGGTAGTTGCCGAGCGCCAGGCACAGCCCGCCGGCGCGCACCCCCCAGAGGTTGTACGCGGTGGACTCGCAGCGCCCGCCGTCCATGAGCGCGCGCTGGAAGCGGAAGCCTTCGTGCTCCTCGCGCAGCGTCGCGGCCGCCTCCTGGAGGTGGTGCGTGATCGCCGGGTCGAACACGCTCGCCGCGTCGCCGACGCGGATCACGGGTCCCCCGCCGACCCGGGCGCTCGCGCGGGCGGCGGAGCACTCGAGGCCGACGACGCAGATCCCGGACCCCAGCGCGCCCGAGCGGAGCAGCGACTGGCAGCCGACGAAGCCGGTCTCCTCGGCGCGGGTGAAGATGCCCAGGATCCGGCCGGGATGGTCCTCGCGGGACAGGAGCTCGAGCGCGCACAGGATCGCGGCCGCGCCGACGAGATCGTCGCATGCGCGCGAGAGGAGCCGGCCGCCGCGCAGCTCGCCCGGAGTTAGGTCCCAGGTGCCGAAGAGGCCCGGGCGCGCCTCGCCCTCGAGCTCCTCCAACTCGGCGACGACGGCGCCGTCCGCTTCGTGCTGCGCCGAGCGCACGCGCGCCGTGGCGTGGGCCTCGCGCGTGGACGGATCGAAGAAGCGCAGCGCGGCCCCGGCGAAGCGATCGAGCGGGACGCCGCCGTGGAAGGAGGCGCGGTGCGTTCCCCCTTCCTCACCGAGGTAGTGGAATCCCGGATGATCGAGGTGCGCGCTGAAGGCCAGCGCCGGCGCCGTTCCTGCCTCACCGGACCCAGTCCACGACAGGATCAGGTTGGCGTGCGCGTCC
>DATKBQ010000420.1:0-3812 GCA_035546375.1 Planctomycetota bacterium
GCCGACCGCGGCCGCTGGCGTTTCACGGCCCTGTTCTCGAACACCGCGCGCGCCCACGAGCTGGGCACGAGCGGCGACTGGGTCGTCATCTACTACGAGTGCGACGGCGACGAGGACCAGTGCACCGTGATCACCGACCGCGCCGGCCAGCGCATCGTGCGCCGGTGAAACAGGCATTCGGGGCTTGGCGGCCCATCGGGTCGCTCCGTACCTTCTCGGGCCATGAAGGACTGGCGCGAGCGGATGGACGCGGCCGAGAGCTGGCTCCAGGAGTGGAACGGGGTCTACGCGCGCGAGCACGCCCAGCTCCGGCGCCAGCGCCAGCGCCGCTTCCGCAAGGCGAGCGAGGCCGAGCTGGGGTCGATCGCCGCCGAGGCTCGCCGGCGGGCGGGCGAGGATGGGCTCGCGGAGACGTCCGCGTTCCTGGACGAGCTGTGCGCGGCCTATCTCGCGGAGCCGCTGTCCCAGATCCAGGCGCAGATGCGCTCGAGGATCGCGAACCGCCCCGCGCTCTTCGATGCCCTGTGGAGCTGCGTCGACGGCGCGGCGCAGCTCATCCGCGGTCCCCAGGACGGCGAACGACTGCGCCTCGCCTTGGCGGCCGCCTCCCTCGACGACATGCGCTCGGATCTGCGCAAGCTCGAGGAGGCGGTCGCAAGGCTGTACTCGGCCGCGCTGCGCGCCGGGATCGAGCCCAGGCCCTACCTGGAAGCCGTGGCTCAGGCCTCGAACCCGAGCACCGGTGGAGGCGGCGGGAAGATGCGCGAGTGGCTGCTCGAATTCGAGGGGTCCCTGGCCTTCAAGCGGGCCGTGGAGCCGGAGCTGAAGAGCGCAGCCAAGCGGTAAGGCGCAGGGCGGCACTACTTCCTCCCGGCCGCTTCCTGGCTCGCTGCGAGAGGCTCCGGCCGCGAGCGACGAGCTTCCGGGCCTTTCCAAGGGGAACGTGGGGCGCGCCCGCCCCTGCCGAGCGCACGGCGGGCCCTGGCCTTCCTCGCCGCGCGGCCCGCCTTGCTTGATGGCCTTTTCAAGCGCGGGAAGCGGACCGGGACGCCGGCCGCGGACCGTCAAGCCGAGGCTCCGGCATGTCGAAGATCCTCCGGCCCCCCCGGCCCCCCATCCCTCGATGTCCCACCGCGCACCCCGAGGCCAGCCTACGCGTGTCCTCGTGGCCGAGCCGGACGCCGTCGAGCGCGGGCGGCTGCGCTCGGCGCTCGAGGCCGAGGGCTTCGAGGTGGAGGAGGCCGGCGACGCCGGCGACGCCCTCGAGCGGCTCGACACCGCTCGTCCGGACGTGGTCCTGGCCAGCCTCTCGATCTCCGGACCGCTCGAGGGCCTCTTGCAGAAGATCGACGAGCGTGGGGCCGCGGCGGTCGTGCTGGGTCGCCGTGGCGAGCTCGAAGCCGTCGAGACAGCCTGCCGCGCGTGGGCCGCCGAGGTCCTGATCGTGCCGGAGGAGGCATCCCTCGCCGGGCTGCGGATCCGCCGGGCGGTCGAGCTGCGCGCGGTCGCCCACGAGCTGGAGCGCGCGCGCGCCGGCTTGGCCCTCGCGCAGCGCATGGCGCGCTTCGGGAGCTGGGAGCTGGATCGCTCCGGGCGGCGCCTGTTCGCCTCCGAGGGGGCGCTGCGCGTCCTGGCGCTCGAGGCGACGCCCGATGGAATCCCGCTCGAGCGGATGCTGGAGCGGATCCACGCAATGCACCGCGAGCGAGCGCGCGCCTGGTTCGAAGGGACCGCCTGCCCGGGCGCGGATGCGTTGGAAGTGGCCTTGATCCTCGACGACGGCAGCGAGCGGGCCGTGCGGCACGAGGTCGTGGCGCAAGACAGCGGGACGGCCTACGGTCTCGTGCTGGAGCTGAGCGAACGGCGCCGCGGCGCGGCACCCATCCCCCCGGCCGAGGAGGCTGGCCCAGACGCGCTCGCTGACGAGCGGGGGTTCCTCGCGCAGATCGAGGGCGCGATCGAGGCCGGCCGCGGCCGCGACGGCCGTCTCGCGGTCCTGTGCCTCGACCTGGACGGGCTCAAGCGCATCGCGGGCACCCTGGGACAAGGGGATGCGGAGCAGCTCGTGGGCGCCGTGGCGCGCCGCCTGCGCGAGGCCCTGCGCGCCAGCGACTCGGTCGCCCGCCTGGGCGTCGGCCTGCGGCGGATCCAGATCGCGCGCATCCGCGGCGACGAGGTCGGTGTGCTGTTGACGGGCCTGGGTTGTCCGCAGGACGCGGCCAAGGTCGCGCTGCGGATCCAGCAGATCCTCGACGAGCCCTTCGCCATCGAGGGCCGCGAGCTGCCCCTCGCCGCGAGCCTGGGCGTCGCCGTCCACCCGGGCGACGCGGCCGACGCCGGGTCGCTCCTGCGCTGCGCCCAGACCGCGGCCTGGTGCGCGCACCAGCAGGGAGCGAACACCTTCCAGTACTACACGCCGGCGATGAACGCGCGCGCCTTCGAGCGGCTGACGCTCGAGACCAGCCTGCGCCGCGCCCTGGAGCGGCGCGAGCTGGAGCTCTACTACCAGCCGCGGGTCGACATCCGCTCCGGCCGCATCGTCGGGCTCGAGGCGCTGGTGCGCTGGAAGCATCCCGAGCTGGGCATGGTGTCGCCCGGGCAGTTCATCCCGCTGGCCGAGGAGACCGGCCTGATCGTGCCGATCGGCGAGTGGATCCTGCGCGAGGCCTGCCGCCAGGCGCGGAGCTGGCAGGACGCCGGGCTGCCGCGCGCGCAGATGGCGGTCAACCTCTCGACGGTGCAGTTCCGCCGCCCGGGGCTGTGCGAGACCGTCGAGCGCGCGCTCGCCACCAGCGGCCTGGATGCGCAGTGGCTCGAGCTGGAGGTGACCGAGAGCACGGTGATGCAGAGCGCCGAGGTGGCGGTGGCGACCCTGCGCGAGCTGAAGCGGCGCGGAGTCCACATCTCGATCGACGACTTCGGCACCGGCTACTCCTCGCTCTCCTACCTGCGCCGATTCCCGCTCGATGCCTTGAAGATCGACCAGTCGTTCATCCGCGAGGTGACCAGCGACGCCGACGCCGCCGCGATCGCGACCTCGATCATCCTGATGGGCCGCAGCCTCAAGCTGAAGGTGGTCGCGGAGGGCGTCGAGACGAAGAGCCAGCTCGCCTGGCTGCGCGCGATGCAGTGCGACCAGGGGCAGGGCTATCTCTTCAGCCCGCCGGTGCCCGCCGCCGAGGCGGAGGCCTTGCTCGCCGCGCCCGTCTCGGGCGCATCCGCCGCCTGAGCGGCCGAACGCCGCGCGGTCGCGGCGCGGCTGAGGGCGCGGCTAGTGCCGCCGTTCAGAGCACCAGCGTGAACGAGCTGCCGGCGCCGGGTGAGCTCTCGAGCTCCAGCGAGCCGCCGAGGGCGTGGGCCAGCCGCCGGGAGAGCCCGAGCCCCAGGCCGGAGTCGAAGAGGCTGCTCCAGCGCTCGCGCGGGATGCCGGCGCCGGTGTCGATCACCTCGAGCGCCGCGCGCGGCTCCTGGCCGGTCGCCGACGCGCGCCAAGCCAGGTGCACGCGCACCGAGCCCGGCCCGGCATGGCGCACGGCGTTCTCGACCAAGTGGCAGAGCACCTTGCGCGCGATGCGCGGGTCCGTGGCCACCCGATCGGGAGCCGAGCCGTCGCGTTCGAAGACGAGCGCCGAGCCCTTCTGCGCCGCCGCCTCGGCGAACTCAGCCAGGACCTCGCGCGCCAACGGCTCCAGCGCGCACTCGCTCCTCTCGAGCGCGAGCACCCCGGACTCCAGGCGCGAGAGGTCGAGCACGTCCTCCAGCGTGCGGCGCAGCTCGCCGCCCTCGCGGCACAGCTCCTCCACCGCGTCCAG
>DATKBQ010000421.1:0-23508 GCA_035546375.1 Planctomycetota bacterium
ATCGCGACCGACAACCCCTTCGGCCTCGGCGCGGCGGTCTTCACCCGCGACGTCGCGCGCGGCGAGCGTATCGCCGCCGAGCGGCTCGACGCGGGCTGCTGCTTCGTGAACGACTTCGTGAAGTCCGACCCGCGCCTGCCCTTCGGCGGCGTGAAGCGCTCGGGCTACGGGCGCGAGCTCGGCCTCGCCGGGATCCGGGAGTTCGTCAACATCAAATCGGTGCACGTCGAGCCGCCGCGCGCGAGCGCCTCGCGCGGCGGCGCGGAGTAGCCCGCCTGTCCCTGGCCGAGGCGAGTCCCAGACCCCACGGACATTCCCTGACGTCAGTGGGCCTGCTGAGCTTCGGCAAGCAACTCCCGGAAGCCGATGGACGCGCCGCGCCCGAAGGCGCGGCTGCGGTACAGGCGCTGCGCACGTGCCGCGGCCCGGCCGCGGCTACTGCCGTCCGGCCCAGGCCGGCATCTTCGAGAGGTGCTCGCGCGCCGCCTTCTCGGCGTCGGGGCGCGGCATCTTCTTCATGCCCATGAAGTAGCCCGAGGTCGTGCCCTCGAGCACGACGTCGAACGGCTTCAGCTTGCCCGCCTCGTCGGTGCAGTAGCCGCAGTACATCTGGCCGGGCTGCGCATCCGTCAGGGGCATGCCGCAGGACTGGCACGACGTCAGCGTCACCGCCGTGTAGAAGACCAGGCGGTAGCCGTCCGGATCGGCCAGGCCGAAGTCGCGGATGCCGTAGAACTGCGTCTTCGGCGCGGTGTCGGGCTTCGCGCCGCGCTGGGCCACGTCGGCGTGGTAGCGGTCGACGTCGGCCACCTGCACGTAGACCATCACGCCCACGCCCGGCCGGTTCTTCTGGAAGGCTTGGCTCTGCTCCTTCCACCAGCGCATCTCGGCCTCGTCGCCGTGGCAGCTCGTGCCCACTTGATCGGGCGACATCGCCGCGCCGAGCATCACCGACTGGCCGCCCAGCATCATGTTCGCCCACTGGGGCGCGTCGGCGTCGGGCCAGGACTGCTCGACCTGGAAGCCGAGCTGGTCGCGGTAGAACGCGACGCTCTTCTTCATGTCCTTGCACGTGAACATGACCGAGAGCGGACAGGCCTTCGAGGACATGGCGAGACTCCTTTGGGCAGGTGGACGGGCGGGCTCGAAGGCCGACCATCCTCGCGGCCCGCCCGAAACCCCGCAAGGCCGCCTGGCCGGCGCCCTCACGGGTACACGGGGGCCGGTGCGCAAGTCTTACCGAGCGCCGCCGGGCGGCGGCCCATCGCGCGCTGCGCCCTCTTGGCGCGCACCGGGTTGCAGCGCGGCGCGCAAGGCCTCGACGAACTCGCGGCCCTCGAGCGCGCGCAGGCGCTCGAGCTCGCTGGGCTCGAGCAATCCGGGCCGCGCCTCGAGGCCGTCCAGCACGCGCTGGCGCAGGCGGCGCTCGATCTCCGATCGGCGCGCGGGTTCGTCGAGGGCCGAGAGCTCGGCGTGCCAGCTCGGATCGGGCCGCAAGAGCTCGTGCAGCCAGCCCGGCAGGCCGCGCTCGCCGCGCCGGCGCCGCTCGCGGCCTCCCGGGTCGCCGGGGGGCCGGGTCGGATCCGCGGCGCCCGCCGCGCGCCGCCGGGAGTGCCAGTGCTCGATCAGCTCGCGCGCACCGAGCGCCTCCCACTGCGCCCATTCCCCGGCGCTGACCCAGGCGGGCAGCCCCTCGCGCTGGACCCACTCGCGGATCTGGCGCCGGCGCAGCTCGAGGACCTCCGTCCACTGCTCCTCGACCGGCAGCGACTCCAGGCGCTCGATCTCGGCCGGCGCGAGGCCCAGCTCCGCGCCCAGGTGCTCGATCGCGCGCGCGGCCGATTCACGGCGGTGCTTCTCTCGGTACTCCTGGAACATCCGCGCGCGCGTTTGCGGGTCGGCGCTCTCCAGCCGCTCGCGCCAGGGCTCGGGGAGCTTCTCGCGCAGCGCCCGGCCGCGCGCGGCACAGCTCTCCTCGAGGCGGCGGCGCAGGAAGGCGCGTCGCTCCTGGGGCCCCAGCTCGGCCAGCTTGCGTCGCACGTCCTCGGGGAGCGCTTCGTCGAGCCTCCCCTGCAGGGCGCGCATGCGCCGCCAGCGCTCGACGATCTCGCGGCGCTGGCCCTCGTCCATCTGCTTGAACTCCTCGTAGCGCCTGCGCAGGAGCTCGCGCTGCGCGGGATCGAGGCGGCTCCAGTGCTCGCGCGCTGTGCCCGGCCGCTCGTGGCCGCCCTGGGGAGGGGATTCGCCGTGGGGGCCCTGCGCCGGCTCGCGGGACGGTGCGCCCTGGGCTCGCGCGGAGGGGGCGAGCACGAGCGCCAACGCCAGGAACGTGCGGGAGACCTCGAGGGCTCGGCGGACCATGGTGAGCTCAACCCTTGGAGGACGGCGCCTTGGGCGCGGGTTCGCTCTCGCCCGAGTCCTGATCGACGTCGAGCAAGACCTCGTCGAGGGTGTCGAAGGAGGCGGCGAGCAGCACGTCGAGGTCGTCGGCGGTCAAGAGATCCCAGTTCTCCAGGAGCTCCAGCGAGGCCAGGAGCTCGTCGGAGGGGGTCTCGCGTTCCTCCGGAACGTCCCGCGGGGACGACTCGGGCTGCGCAACGCCCGCGCCTCCACGCGGGAGCGCGTCCGCGGGTCCTCCGCCGGCGATCCACCACCACCCGGCGCCCAGCGCGAGCGCGAGCGACGCGGCGAGCAGCGCGGCGCGGCTCCAGCTCCGCCCGAGCGGCGCGTGCGCAGGGCGGCGCGCGGGCTCGAGCCGCGCGATCAGGCGGCGCGCGAGGTCGGCGGGCGGGCGCGGCGCGGGCAGTTGCTGGAGCAGCCCGTCGAGGTCGCGCGCGGCGCGGTGTCCGGACAGCCGCTGCAGGAGCCGGCCGGCCAGGTCTTCGGGCACCGGCGCCGGCGCCGCGAGGTCGAGCAGCGCGTCGAGCGCGCCCTCCAGGCGCCGTGCACTCTCGAGCCTGAGCAGCACGCGTTGCGCCAGCTCCGGGGGCAGGCTCGGCTCGGGCAGCGTCTCGAGGAGCGCCTCGAACGCCTCTTCCTCCACCAGGAGATTGCTGCAGGCCTCGCACGCGGCGAGGTGCTCGTGCCAGGTGAGCTGGTCCAGCGCGGGCGACTCCGGCCGGCCGGCGAGCAGGCGCTCGAGCCGCGCGCGGAACTCGGTGCAGGCGTCGCTCACGTCGCCTCCTCCTGAAGATAAGGGGCCAGCCGCGCGCGCATGTTCTCGCGCGCCCGGTGGATCATCGACTTGATCGCCTTCTCGCTGGAACCCATGACCATGGCGATCTCGGCGTAGGGCAGCTCCTCGTACTTCGCGAGCACGAGCGCCATGCGCTGGCTCGCGGGCAGCGAGTCGATCGCGCGGCGCACGGCGGCGATGACGTCGTTGCGCTCCAGCTCGCGGTCCGGCTCGTCGCCCGGAGCGGCTTGGCGGCCGAGAGGGCCGAGCTCCCCGAGATCATTCGGGGCCTCGAGCGAGACCGTGCCCGGGTTGCGCTGGGTGCGGTTCACGGCGATGTTGAACGTGATGCGGTAGAGCCAGGTCGAGAAGCGCGCGGTCGGCTGGTAGCGCTCGCGCGCGCGGATCACCCTGAGGAAGACCTCTTGGAGAAGGTCCTCGCGCTCGGAGACCGGCCCCAGGAAGCGGGTCAGGAGCGCGTAGAGCTGGCCGGAGTACCCCTCGACCAGGCGGTCGAAGGCGGCCTCGTCGCCCGCCTGGTAGGCGAGCATCCACTGCACCCCCGGATCGCCCTCGTAGCGCATGCTCGGCCATTGGAACACGGCCGATCGGGCGAGGTGACGCAGGGGGGGACCGTCACGCGCGGGCAGACTGAATCCGTGCAGCCGGCGCCGAGATGGCTTCACAGCCGGCGCAGGGCAGAGGGGGGCCATATGACCATTATCGGGATTCCAATGATCTCCTCGAGGCGGATCGGCCCCCACTCGCGGCTGTCGCGGCTCTCGGCGGAGTTGTCGCCGAGGACGAAGATCTCGCGGGGGCCGAGCTGCAGAGGCTCGCTCACGGCGAAGCGCCCGTGCTCGGTGTAGAAGAGGTCGCGAGCCAAGCGCACCTCGCGGAAGTGCACCCGCAGTCCCTGGGCCCCCAAGCAGGCGCGCGGCATCCCGTGGCGGCCCACTTCGCCCTCCGCGCTGGGCAGGGGCCGGTTCTGGGCGTACACCGCCTGGCAGGCAACGGACCCGTCCAACTCCAGGCTCAGCGCGTTGTCGACGTTCGCGAACTGGGCGTGATACCAGGGCCCAGGCTTTACGGAGATCCACGCCTCAGCGAGCACCTCGGCCTCGCCATCGGGCAGGCGGCGGCTCAAGCGCACTCGCTCCGAGCGGTAACTCTCGTGACTCTCGACATCGAGCGGGAGATCCGCACCGAGCCGGAGCTCGGCCTCGAAGAGATCCGCGCCCTCGCTGAGCCGCCAGATCAGCGCCCCCTTCTGCCAGATCGACTCTCCATTCGAGTCGGCAACCTCGATCCTGAACCGACTCTCGAGGATCAGGTCGTTGACCGCGCGGTTTCCGGCGACGAGCCGCGAGCTGGGATCCAGGTATCCGTCGAGGACCCGCGGGTGGTAGCGAGCGAGGCCCGCCTCGCTCCCCTCCTCGACGTCGCGCGCGTCGACCCACCAGCCCTCCCGCTCCTCGTGCCAGCGCGCGCGGTCGAAGGCGAAGGCCTCGTCGAAGGCTTGCAAGGCCCCGTCGAAGACCGTCACGGGCTCAGGCCGCTCGACATCGGGGCCCAATCGCGCCCCGTCGATCATGAGGTCGCCGCCGCGGAGCAGGACCCGCTCGCCCGGGAGCGCGCCCACGCGCTTGAGCACGGGCTCCGACTCGCCCTCGCGCAGGATCACGACCAGGTCGAAGCGCTCCAGGCGCGGATCGCGCACGTAGCGCACCAAGACGCGCTCGCCGCCCTCGGGGGAGCCGTGGATCCACGGCGCCATCGAGGCGCTGTCGACGCGATAGACGTCGAGGAAGAAGCTCTTGACGGCGAAGAGCGCGAGCGCGATCCCCCCGAGGGTCCACAGCGAGCAGGAGAGCGCGCGCCTCATCCCCTTCGAGTACGGGCGCCGCGCCCGGGGCGTTTGGAGGGGCGCGCATCCAGGGCGGCGAGCATCCGCTTCAAGGCCACTTGGCGGTAGCTCTGCAGCACGAGATCCTCGACCTCGCGCCAATCCAGCGGGCCGTCCACCTTCAGCGAGAGCCAGCCCTGGTTGCCGATGTAGGGCGTGACGTAGAAGCGCTCGTCCTTCGCGAGCTTGCGGTAGGTCGCCGCGTCGGGCCGCACGCAGAGCGAGAGCTGGCCCTTGTACACCTCGAGGACTGCGAAGATCCGCCGGCCTGCACGGAAGTTGGGGTGGCCCCAACTGGCGACCTCGCTGGTCTCAGGCAGCGAGAGGCACAGGCGCCGCAGCTTGGCCAGGGTGCGCTCGTAGAGTCCCATGGGCGGGGGAGGGATGCGCCGGAGTGTAGCCGCGGGGGATCGGGCGGGCCCGCGCTCCCGCGCCTGACGTACCGGCGCGCCGGCGCATTTGAAAGCTGGTCCCCGGCGGCCCAGAGGAGCCGTTTCCTCGCGGCCCAGGCGCGAATTCCAGGCTCGAGAGCGGATCGGAGAGCGGCTCCGTTACGCTTTCCGGCCCCTTTTTTTCCGGAGGCTCCCTTGTCCATTCGAACTCTCGTCACGAACGTGCTGGCCGCAGCGGCGGCGATCGCCGGCGGCGCCGCCTGCTCCTCGGAGGAAAGCTCCACACCGCCCGCGCCCCGAGAAAGCCACGCGCCGCCGGCGGATGCGGCTCCCGTCGCCGACGCGGGAACGCCGGGACGACCCGCCGGCGCCGCACAGGCCGGCCAAGCCGCTGAGGTGCCCGCGACCGCCGTCTCGGCGCCTGCGAGCCAGGACCCGCCGATCCCCGAGGACACCGAGATCGTGACGACCGCCAGCGGCCTGAAGTACTCCGTGCTCGCCCCCGGCGAGGAAGGCCAGCGCCCGAAGGCCGGCGACAAGGTCAAGGTGCACTACAGCGGTTGGCTCACCGACGGGACGATGTTCGACTCCTCGGTGCGCAAGGGCTCGCCCTTCGAGTTCACGCTCGGCGAGGGTCAAGTGATCGCCGGATGGGACGAGGGCGTCGCGCTGATGGACAAGGGCGCGCGCCACAAGCTCACCATCCCCTACGAGCTGGCGTACGGCGAGCAGGGTCGCCCGCCGGTGATCCCGCCCAAGTCCACGCTCGTCTTCCAGGTGGAGCTGCTCGACTTCACGCCCGCTCCGCCGATGCCGCCCTTCCACGAGGGCGTGGCGGACGCGCAGAAGAAGACCGATTCGGGTCTGGTGTACGAGGTGCTCCGGGAGGGCGAGGGCGAAACCCCGGAGAAGGGCGAGGTGGTCGAGCTGCGTTACGCGATCTGGAACACGGACGGCAAGCTGCTCGACTGCACCGAGAAGCAGGGAGAGCCGATCAAGGGCCCGTGCGGCACTTGGCGCATCGCCTTCCTGAACGAAGCCACGGAGCTCCTGCGGCCCGGCGCGCGCTACCGCTTCGAGGTCCCGCCCGAGCTGGCCTTCGGCGCCCAGTCGCAGGGCCCGGACCTGCCGGGGAACTCTCCGTCGATCTGGGAGGTCGAGCTCGTGCGCACCATCCCGCCGCTGCCGGTGCCCGAGTTCAAGGCTCTCGACGCGGAGCGCCAGATGACGACTCCCAGCGGCCTCGCCTACGAGATCGTGCGCGACGGGACCGGCGACACTCCCAAGCCGACCGACGAGGTCACCGTGCACTACGCCGGCTGGCTGACCGACGGCACGCTGTTCGACTCCTCCTACGGCCGCGGCGAGCCGACGAGCTTTCCGCTTCGCGGCGTGATCCCCGGCTGGACCGAGGGCCTGCAGCTCATGCGCGAGGGCGCGATCTACCGCTTCGCGATCCCCTCCGGCCTGGCCTACGGCCCGCGCGGCAGCCCGCCGAAGATCCCGCCGGACGCGGAGCTGATCTTCCAGATCGAGCTGATCCGGGTCGGGCCGGAATAGCCTCCCCTCGAGCTCGCGGCCGGTGCCCGCGACCGGCCGCGGCCTCAGGAGGCGATCCGCTCCGGGCGCCCGGGCGCCTCGAAGAAGTGCGCGTGCAGCCTGCGCGCGGCGCGCGCGAGTTCCGCGGCGACGACCGAGAGGACCGCGCTCGATGGATCCGGCTCCGCCTGGACCAGGGAGGCTTCGATCCCGGCTGAACGCAGGCATTGGAGCGCTTCCGCGGCCTGCAGCGCGCCGCCCACGAGCGCCAATCGCGCAGGCTCGTCCTCGCGTTCCGTCCGCGGTGGCGGACACGCGATGCCGAAGGGTCCCGCGCCCGCTCCCTCCGCGCCGATCCACGTGCCCGGATCCTCGGGCTGCTCGACGCACAGGACGCGCGCCGGAATGCCCGCCGACTCGAGGGGCGCCAAGGCATCCGGATGCAGGACCTTCGCCCCCTGCAAGCCGAACTCGCGCGCTTGGGCGTAGCTGATCCGCCGCAGCGGTCGCGCCGCGGGCACCACGTGCGGGTCCGCGCTCAGGATCCCGCCGACCGCCTTCCAGAACTGGACCTCCCGCGCGCCGAGGGCGGCGCCGATCAGGGCAGCGGAGAGATCGGAGCCGTTGCGGCCGAGGGTGGTCAAGCGGCCCGCCGCGTCGGCCGCGAGAAAGCCGGTCACGACGGGCACGGCCCCAACCTCGAGGAAGCGCTCCAGCGCCGCGCGCACCGCGGCCAAGCCGGCGGCGGGAGCTGCACCCAGCGCAGCGTCGCTGCGCAGGCCCAGGTCGAAGGCATCCACCGGCGCTGCCGAAACGCCCATCGCGCGCAATGCGGCGGCGACGATCCGCGCGCTCATGCGCTCGCCGAACGAGAGCAGGTGGTCGCGCTCGGTCGGGCCCGCCGGGCCGCGCGCATGCAGGCTTCCGAGCAGGATCGCCAGCTCCCCCAGATGGCGGTCGCACAGCTCGGGATCGAGCGCGAGCTGGGAGAGCACGCCGCGATGGCGCAGGCGGACGAGTGCGAGGCCCTCGTCGAGCCGCTCGCCCCCCGCGAGGGATTCGAGCAGGTCGGTGATGCCCTCGATCGCGCTCACGACGGCGATCCGGGGGCCGGGCCCGGCGCCGGCGAGGATCCGGCAAGCCCGCGCGACCGAAGGACCGTCGGCGAGGGCGGCACCGCCGAACTTGGCGACGAGCGGCGCGCCGGGCGCCTGGGACGGCCCGGAGAGCGCCATGGAGGAATCAACATGGAAGAATCGGTCCGGCACGCGCCCTAGGATAGTCGGCTGCGAGGCGATTCCGAGGCGACAGGGCGATGCGCGAGACCGACGAGCTCATCTACGACTGGAACGTGGCCGGCGGCCAGCCGCGCAGCCTCGAGGTGCCGATCCAGTTCGACGACGAGACCCTGCGCGACGGGCTGCAGAGCCCCTCGGCGCGCGATCCGGAGCTGGAGGACAAGCTGCGCCTGGTGCGGCTGATGGATCGCCTCGGGATCCACACCGCCGACGTCGGCCTGCCGGGCGCCGGCGCCCGCGCGCGCGAGCACATCACAACGCTGGTCAAGGAGATGGCCGGGCTGCGGATCACGCCGAACGTCGCCTGCCGCACGCTGGTCTCCGACATCGAGCCGGTGGTCGAGGTGGTCCAGGCGACCGGACAGCCGGTCGAGGTCTGCGCCTTCATCGGCTCCTCGCCGATCCGCCAGTACGCCGAGGGCTGGGAGCTGGAGCAGATGCTCGAGCTGTCGCGCAAGGCGGTCGAGTTCTGCGTCCGCGAGGGTCTCGCGTGCATGTTCGTGACCGAGGACACGACGCGCGCGCACCCCGACGACGTGCGCGCGCTCTACTCGACGGCGATCGAGGCGGGCGCGAAACGGCTGTGCATCTGCGATACCGTCGGCCACGCGACGCCGGCCGGCGCGCGCAGCCTGGTGCGCCACGTGCGCGGGATCGTGGAGGAGCTGGGCGCCGACGTCGGGCTCGACTGGCACGGCCACCGCGACCGCGGGCTCGGGCTGATCAACACCCTGGCGGCGATCGAGGCCGGCGTGAGCCGCGTGCACGCCTGCGCCCTGGGCGTCGGCGAGCGGGCGGGCAACACGGAGATGGACCTCCTGCTCGTCAACCTGCGGCTGATGGGCCGGATCGACAACGACCTCTCCGCGCTGCCGGAGTACTGCGAGGTGGCCAGCCGCGCCATCGGGATCCCGCTGCCGCCCAACTACCCCGTGCTCGGCAAGGACGCCTTCGAGACCGCGACCGGCGTGCACGCGGCGGCGGTGATCAAGGCCTTCAAGAAGGGCGAGCACTGGCTCGCCAACCGGGTTTACTCCGGCGTGCCCGCCGACATGGTCGGGCTGCAACAGGTGATCACCGTCGGCCCGATGAGCGGCCGCTCGAACGTGATCTGGTTCCTCGAGCGCCGCGGGGTCGAGGCGAGCGACGAGACCGTGCAGCGCGTGCTCGAGCTGGCGAAGTCGACCCCGCGCCTGCTCACCGAGGAGGAGATCCTCACCGCCGCCGGCCGCTCCCCCGAGGCGGAGAGCGCCGCCCGGCCGCTCTAGCCATGGCCGAGGAACCCGAGATCCCGGTGGTCGCCCAGGGCGGCCTCCAGCACCTGCGCGACCTCCAGAAAGTCCTGCGCGAGCGTCGCATCCCCTGCGAGCTCGTGCGTCCCCCCGAGCACCTCGGCGCGCCCGCCGGCTTCTTCTGGCTCCTGGCCCCCCACGAGCACGTCGACGCCGCGAAGCAGGTGCTGCAGGACTTCTGGGGCCAGGACCTCGACCCCGAGACCATCCAGGCCGCCTCGCGCGAGGTCGACCTCGACGCCGAGCAAGCCGACTGCCCCGCTTGCGGCACCGCCTTCGCCACCGACGCCGCCGAGTGCCCCGAGTGCGGCCTCCATTTCGGATAGCTTCCGAGTCGTAGTCGAAGTTCTACTTTCTCGGCGACTGCCGCGAGCGCGGCGCCTTGGCCGCGACGGACGGAGACGACGACCCTTGCGCCGCCAGCACCGCATTCTGCTCTCCTTGCTCGCAGCCTTCGTGCTGCCCTCGGCGCTGCTCGCCGTGCTCGGGCTTCGGGCGCTCTCGGCGGAGTCGCAGCGCGACGATCCCGAGCTCCGGGAGGCGGTGAACGAGGCCATCGCCCGCTTCTGAGGAGCTCGAATCGCCGTGAACGCTCCATGTTCCAGGCCCTCGCGGGCCACCGAAAGAATGGAAGTTGGACTGCGATTCATTCCTTGCCGTCCCACGTGACCGAGCGCTGCTCGCCCGGGCTCAATGTCAGGCGCTCGGCTTTCCGAAGCTCTCCTCCCAGCATCCAGTGCAGCTCGATCTCGCCGGCAGGCACGGTGGCCGTTCCTTCCTTTCCGCGGGCCAATCCGTCGAAGGCGAACGAGACTCCGCCGAGGAGGATCTCGTAGTGAGCGAAGGGCTCCTCGCCCTCGAAGGTCAGGCGGAGGCGCGCGCCGCGCTCGAGTACGACGTCGATCCCCTCCAATTGGGTTCCCGCTTGCAGGTAAAGGCCCGTGCGTCGTCCGCAGAAGCCGTCGGAGGACAGCGCGTTGAGGGCGTAGGCGCCGGGCAAGAGGCCCTCGAGGTCGAAGGCCCCTTCGCTCATGGTGCGCATCCAGCCGTCCTCGCCCTCGCGAACCAGCATGATCTGGCACCTTCGAGATCGACCGTCCGTGTCGAGCGTACGCCCGCGAATCGCGGCGCCGAGGCGAAGCTGCAGCGTGACGCCGGAATCACCGGCGCGGGCGGTCACGCTCTCCGAGGGAGCGTGCGGGCCGTGCCCGCCAGCTTGCACTTCGTACGATTCTCCACTGAGTGGACCGATGCTGAAGCGTCCGTCTCCGCCGGACCGTCCATGGAGATACTCCCAGACCTGTTGGGAGTGAACCGAGACCGAGATCTCCGACGCCGGGCGGCCCTGGGGATCGAGCACCGTCCCGCTCAGGTATCGGCCCCGCTTCACTTGGATCAGGATCTCGGGAGCGGCCGAGCCCGCTTCGACTTCCACGCGCTGAGCCACCGCGGCGACGGAATTTGCTGTCAGTGCGGACTCGTCCCAGCTCGAGACCGAGGGCGGCCCGACGTGCCAAGCGCCAGGCGGAACATCGTCGAATCGGAACCGCCCCTGCGCGTCGGTACGCGTCCGCGCTGCGGGAGTTTCGTAGCTCTCGATGCGTTTGGGCGCAGGGAACTCGGCGGCCATCCTCCAGATCTCGAGTTCGGGCACCGCCCGGCCCTGCGCGTCTTCGACTCGGCCGACGATGGTCCCACCCGAGCCGATGTGGATCTCGATGCGCCTGCGCTCGCCTGGATCGAGTGTGACGGCATCGGCCTCGACGCGGCGGGGGCGACCAGGCGGGTCGATGGCCAGGACCAGCGGGACGCGCGGCGGCAGGTCCTCGACGACCGCCAACCCGGAAAGATCGCTGTTCTTCGCCCACGCCGGATCTTCTCCCATGGGAAAGTCCCAGTCATCCGTGTTCAGCCGCAGCTGAAAGAGATGCGTCGTCAACTCGACCTTCGCGCCTGCCACGGGTGAGGAGCCCTCGAGAACAAGCACCTCTAGCGTCGCCGCGCGCGGCAGCCGGACCTTGAGCGCGCGCTCCGGCGATTCGTGACCCGCTTCCAGGCCGAAGACCACGCGCGCATGTTCCTGACCGCTCGCGGCCACGAACTGGACCTCCCAGGAACGCGCCTCGATCACGAACGTGCCGTCCGCGCCGACGGCGATCTCCTGCGCGGCGCGGGAGGGGCCGAACCAGTTGCTCGCTTCCACTCGAACCACGCCGCCCGCGACCGGCCGTCCGGACTCCGAATCCACGAGCCTGCCGTGGAGCGTGACATCGGCACGGGTCGGAAGCTCGATCGTCACCTCGCGCTGCTCGCCCTCGGCCAAGGCCGGAATCTCCGATCCTTCCGGCGAGCCCCGCGAAAGGATGGCGAGGCTCAAAGGCACCCCGGCTGAGACCTCGAACTCGGCCTTGCCCTCCGAATCGGTGACCGGCGACTGTCCAGGGCTCGCGCGCGAACCCTCGATGTGGTTCGCACCCCAGGAGTCGCTGCTCGAATCGTGCAGAACGAGTCGCTCGCCAGCGACGGGCGTACCATCGTCCCGCGAGACGAGGCGCACCCGGACCGTCGCGGGGAGAGGCGCCGCTTCGACGGCGACCTCTGGAGGCACGACTACGCTCCTCTGCGTCTCTTCGGCCAGCGGCGAGACGGCCGGTGCCTGGGCGGCCTGGACGCGCGGCTCCTGCGGCTCGACAGGGGCCGGCACCGTTGCCTGTCCGAGCGGCGCCGGCTCGATCGGACCGCTGCGCGGAGCGTCTCGCCAAAGGAAGAGCGCCAGGGCGACGACGGTGAGGGCCAGCACGGCGCTCAGCGCGAGCTTCATGGGCTCGCAGTCTACCCCTGGCGATCGTCGGAGGGCAGCGCGCCGAGAAAGTGAAACTTTGACTACGACTCGGAAGTTGCGTTCCAGGACCAGCCGCGGCCGCGGAGCATCCACAGGAACGTGCGGGCGAAAATCTCGAGGTCGAACCCGAAGGAGAGCGCGGCGAGGTAGCGGCGGTTGATCGCCAGCTTCTCGGCGTAGGCCGCGACGTCGCGGCCGGTGTAGCCCTGGGTGACCTGGGCGAGGCCGGTGATCCCGGGGCGCACGGCCAGGCGCTCGGCGAAGCCGGGGACGTGCTCGCGGGCCCAGTCCTCGACCTCGAGCATCTCCGGACGCGGGCCGATGAGGCCCATGCTGCCGCTGACGACGTTGAGGAGCTGCGGCAGCTCGTCGAGGTGCGAGCTCCGCAGGATGCGGCCGAAGCGCGTCACGCGCAGCCGGTCGCCGTTCTCCCAGGCCGCGAAGTTCCCCTCGGGCGCCTCGCGCATCGTGCGGAACTTGACCAGCCGGAAGACCTTGCCGCGCAGGCCGGCGCGGGGCTGCACGAACAGCACCTTGCGCGGATCGCCGAGCACGATCGCGTTCGCGAGCGCGACGACGAGGCCGAGCGCCGCCGCCGGCGGCAGCACGAGCGCGAGGAGCGCCAAGTCGAGCGGCCGCCGCACGCGGCGCGCGTAGAAGCTCTTCGGCGCGAGCGCTTCCCAGTCGGGATCCCGGCGGCTCTCGGCGCGCGGCTGCGCCGGCAGGGCTTCCGGCTTCTGCCGTGTCTCCGGCGCCGCCTGCGGCCTCGTCCGGGTGGGGACGAGCGTGGCGAGGCTCTCGTCTTCTACGGAGAGGGTCATCTCGGGGCTGGGCTCAGGGTGGAGTCGACGGAGGGAGCGCGTCGCCGCCGGGGAAGCGGCTCCTGGTTATCGCACCGGGCTCCGCGCCGCTTGAGGCCCATCGCAGGGAACGTTTCAGCACTGAGATGTCGACCCCCTCGACGCTCAAGGGTTCGCGCCGCGCGGCCGAACAGGTTCGCGGAGCTCTTCCGGCGCGAGGCCGGAGCGCCCGTCGCCCACGCCCCCCCGAGGCCCCAGGAGGAGACCGCCCGCCGCCGGCCCAGCGCCCGCGGCCGGGCCGCGCCATGACCGAGGTCACGCTCACGCGAGCCGAGCCCGCGCTCGTCCCCGCCGGGGCGGCGCCGCAGGCAACGGCGAAGCGCGACGGGCCCGCATCCGGCGGCTCGCTCGCCGGCGGGCTGTCGCACGTCGTCGCGAGCCAGCTCGTGCTCGTCGGCACCGGCCTCGGCTTGCTCCCGGTGCTCGCGCGCAACCTCGGGCCGCAGGGTTACGGCGCCTTCTCGCTCTACGTCACCGTGCTCGGGATCGCCTGCAACGCCGACCTCGCCCGGCCGATCCTGATCCGCGAGTACGCCGCCCGGGAAGGCAGCCGGAGCGACCCTCGGCTGGCCGCGCTGGCCTCGGCCAACGCCTGGGTGCTCGCCCTCGCCGCCGCCATCGCCGGCTACCTCGCCCTCGGCGCCACCTGCGCCGCTGCGCTCGGCCTGGGTGCGTTCCTGCACGGGAGGGCCTCGCGCGACTTCGCCGAGCTGGCCTGCGCCGGCCGCGTCGCGCGCGCGACGAGCGCGCGCAACCTGGCCTGGGCCCTCGCGGCCCTGGCCGTCGCCGGGCTCTCGTTCGCCTTCCAGGGGCCGCTCGTCTTCGCACTGCCCTTCCTCGCGGCGCACGCGGCGCTCTCCTGGACCTACCGAGCAGCCGCCCTCGCCCTCTCGCCGCACTCCACCCGGCCGAACCCGCCGCTCCTGCCGAGCCCGCGATACCTGCTGCGCGAGGTCTGGCCGCTCCACGGCCGCGCCATCCGGGATCTCGCGAGCTTCAGCCTCTCGTCGGGGATCGTGGTCTCCGCCGACCGCATCCTCCTGCAGCGCGCCGCGCCGGCCGCCGTCGCCGGGAGCTACATCGCGCATTCCGACCTCGCGATCAAGATCAACGCGGGCGGCACGGCCCTCGGCACGCTGCTCTACCCCCAGTTCGCCCGCGACTTGCACGAGCGCGGCCGCGACGCGGCGGCCCGGCGCTTCGTGCAGATCGCCGGGTGGGTGGCCTGCGCGTGGTTCGCGCTGCTCTTCGTGCTGATGCTCTTCGACCGCCAGATCGTCGGTCTCGCGCTGGGCGAGCCGTACCTAGCGACGCGCTGGGTGTACGTCGTCACGCTCTTCGGGATCTTCGTGCACGTGTGGGGTTTCCTCCTGACGCCCTGGCAGCGCGCGCGCGGCGACTTCGCGGCCCAGCGGCGCGCCTACGGCATCGCCGCGGTGGTCATGATCGCGACCGGGATCCTGCTCGTGCCCCCGCTGGGGCTCGTCGGCGCCGTGCTCGCCTACTTCGCAGCGCGCAGCGCCGAGGTGTTGCTCTTCGCCCGCGAGCTGCACCACGTGCCGCGCGCCGCGCTCCCACGCTGGAAGCTCGCGACGCTGGCCGCGATGTACGTGGCGTTGCTCTCGCTGGCGGCCTTCAAAGTCGCAGGGAGCGTCTGAGGTGGCCGACCGTCTCGCGCTGGTCGCGCTCCTGTGGACCGCCGCGCTCGGCGGGCTCTGGCTGCTGCGGCGCCAGTCGCCGCTGCATCTGGCGAGCTTGGCGCTGCTCTCCACGGCGCTCGTCGGCAGCTTCTACCCGATCGGCACGCTGATCGTGCAGCACACGACCTGGCGCAACCTGCTGCGGCCGAGCGAACCCCTGATGCTCGCGACGCAGGCCGACTTCCTGGCCTGGGGGCTCGGGCTCCTCGCCGCCTGCGGCTGCGCCGCCCTGCTCGGCGAGACACGCCGCCACCCGCCCGCCGATCCGGCGCCTGCACCGCCGCGCGTGCGCCAGCGCGACCTGGTGATCGCCGGCGGCTTGGTCCTGGCCGGCGCGGCCCTGTACGGCGTCTACGTCATGAAGGTCGGGCTCGGGCCGCTGCTCGACCGCGACAACTACGGCGAGAAGTACCGCGTCTCGAGCGGGCTCGGACCGCTGGTGGCCGGGATCAAGGTCGCGATCGCCGGCTGCCTGTGGGCCGAGGCCGGCGCGCTGTCGCGCCGCGCGCGCTGGGCCTTCCGCTTCGCCGCACTCGGCATCGCCCTGTGGACGATCGCCTTCATCTCCGTGCGCAACAACCTCGTCGTGCTGCTCGCCGGCTACGGGGCGATCCTGTGCGCTCGGCGGCGGATCGAGCTGCGCCGGATCCGACCTTGGATGGTCGCGGGGCTCTTGGCCGCCTATTTCGTGCTCGAGGCCTTCGCGCAGTTCCGCGGCGCCTACCGCGGCGACCTGGAAGGCGCGATCGGCCACATCGCGAGCCGCGGCGCCGGCGTGCTGGCGAGCGCGGTCGGCGGCTCGGAGCTCTCGCACCCCTTCGTGACCGCGCTGGAGGTGCGCCAGGGCTACGGCGCGGGCGATCTGCAGGGCTCGAGCTATGTGGGCGCCCTCACCAACCTCGTGCCGCTGGCGATCCACCCCGACCGGCCGCCGGTCCTGTCGGAGGTCTTCGTGCGCCGCTTCTACCCCGACTTCGCCAGCCGCGGCGGCGGCACGGCCTTCAGCCAGGTGGCCGAGGCGTGGCTCAACTTCGGCCCGCTGGTCGGGCCGTTCGCCGTCGCGCTCGCCCTCGGCGCGCTGCTCTTCGCGGTGGAGCGAGCGCGCCGGCGCGCGCCCGCCAGCCTGGTCGCGCGGCTTTCGCCGTTCCTGCCCTTCCTCGTGATCATCCTGCACCGAAGCGAGGCCGCGACGCTGGTCAAGCACTTGGTGCCGATCGTCGCCCCTGCCGCGCTCTTGTGGATCGCCGCCGATCTGGTCTGGCTCGCCTCCCGCCGCCCTTCTCGCGCCATCGATCGTGCGCGGCAGCCCGCAGGCGCCCGCGGAGCTGGAGCTTGAAGTCGACGCTGCACGTGCGCCCTCGCGTTCTCCTGGTCGGGCCGCTCCCGGGAGGGGGTGACACGATCGGAGGAGCGAAGGTGCTCTTCCAGGAGCTGGTGCGCGGCCTGGAAGCGAGCGGAGCCCTCGAGGTCGAAGTGGTCGACACGGCGCGGGCGGTCACCGGCCGCCAGGGCCTCGCGCGCGCTTGGCGCAACGGCTGGGCGCTCGTCCGTACGCTCGCGGCGATCCTACGCCGCGGCCGGCGCGCGGACGTCGTGATGTTCAACGCCTCCGCCGGCGGGGCGCTCCGCGCCGGGCCGCTGGTCTGGTTCGTAGCGCGGCTCCTCCGACTGCCGCTCGCCATACGCCACTTCGGCGGGAACTACGACCTCGCCTTCGACCGTGCTCCACGCTGGCGCCGCGCCCTGGCGGTGCACACGGTGCTCCGCGCGCCGCTCGCGTTCTTCGAGACGCATGCCTTGTGCGATCGCTTCGGAACCCTCGCTCGCACCGCTTGGCTTCCCAACCACCGCGGGCTGGACGGATCCGCGCGCGGCGGCCCGTGCCGGCGCTTCCTGTTCCTCGCGCAGCTGCGGGCGGAAAAGGGGCTCTACGAGGCGCTCGAGGCGAGCGACCGGCTGCCCGAGGGTTGCGAGCTGGCGCTCCACGGTCCGCCCATCCGCGAGCTCGCGGCGGGGCTGCTCGAGGGCCATCCGCGGGTTCGGTTCGCCGGCGAGCTGGACCCTGCGAAGGTGGCGCAAGCGCTGAGGACGGCGGACGCGCTCGTCTTCCCGAGCTGGTACGAGGGCGAGGGGATGCCCGGCGTCGTGATCGAGGCCATGCAGTGCGGCCTGCCGGTGATCGCGGCGCGCTGGCGCGCGCTGGCCGAGCTGGTGGAGGACGGACGCGACGGCTTGCTCGTCGAGCCGCGCGACGCCGGAGGGCTCGCTCGCGCGATGTTGCGCCTGGCCGAGGACCGCGAGCTATACGCCGAGCTCTCGCGCAACGCCCTGGCCAAGGGCGCCCGGTTCCGTTCGGGCGATTGGATCGCGGAGGTCGAGGCCCGGCTGCTCGAGCTGTGCACCCGCTCCGACCGCGCCGTGCAACGGTCCGCAGTGGAGATCCAGCCCGCAGCGCGCCCGACGCGTCGCGCCGTCCGCTGGCTCGACCGGAGGCTCTATCCAGGCTTCGGTGCACGTTGGGACGACGAGCTCCTGCGGCGCGAGGTGCTCCGCGTGCTCGCGCCCGGCCACCGCTTGCTCGACCTCGGCGCCGGCGCCGGAATCGTCCCGCAGATGGACTTCCGCGGCCGCGCGGCGCGCGTGTGCGGCGTCGATCCGGACCCGCGCGTGCGCGAGAACCCGCACCTGGACGAGGGGCGGATCGGCCTCGGCGATGCGATCCCCTACCCGGATCGGAGCTTCGACGTCGTCGTCGCCGACAACGTGCTCGAGCACCTGGATGAGCCCGAAGTGGTGCTGCGGGAGGTTTCCCGCCTGCTCCGTCCGGGCGGCGTGTTCCTGGCCAAGACGCCGAACGCGCGCCACTACATGCCGCTGATCGCGCGCATGACGCCCCACCGCTTCCACCGCCGGATCAACCGCCTGCGGGGCCGCGCCGAGGTCGACACCTTCCCGACCCGCTACCGAGCCAACACACCCGCGAGGATCCGCTCGCTCGCGCGCGCGGCCGGCCTCGAGGTGCGCAGCGTGCGCTGCATCGAGGGGCGGCCCGAGTACCTGCGCTTCGGCGCGCTGACGTACGCCGCCGGCTGGCTCTATGAGCGGCTCGTCAACTCGACCGAGTGCTTGGCGCCGTTCCGGCTGGTCCTGATCGCCGTGCTCGAGAAGCCGAGCGCGCCGAACGCGGCGCCGCAGGGCGGCTCGCCGCTGCACCCGTCGCGCGCGGCGCTGCCGAGCGCAGTCCCGGCTGTGGCTGCCGCCGCGGAGGAGTGATCCCATGCACATCCTCTTCCTGAGCGACAACTTCCCGCCGGAGACCAACGCGCCGGCGACGCGGCTCTGCGAGCACGCCCGCGAATGGGTCCGCTTGGGCCATCGAGTCACCGTCGTCACATGCGCGCCGAACTTCCCCGACGGCGTGCTCCATGCGGGCTACGCCAACTGCTGGCACCAGCGCGAGCGCCTCGACGGCATCGAGGTCGTGCGCGTGAAGACCTACATCGCGCCCAACCGCGGCTTCCTGCGGCGCACGCTCGACTACCTCTCGTTCCTGGCGACCGCCACGCCGGCCGCCCTGCTCCAGCGCTCGCCCGACCTCGTCGTCGCCACCTCGCCGCAGTTCTTCGCCACGCTCGCCGGCTGGCTCGTCGCCGCCCTGCGCCGCAAGCCGTTCGTCTTCGAGCTGCGCGACCTCTGGCCGGCCTCGATCACCGCCGTCGGCGCCATGCGCAAGGGCTTCGCCACGCGCCTCCTCGAGCGCCTCGAGCTCTTCCTCTACCGCCGCGCGGCGCTCGTGATCGCGCTGACCGAGTCCTTCCGCCGCGACCTCGTCGCGCGCGGGATCCCGGAGGCCAAGATCCGCGTCGTCACCAACGGCGCGGACCTCTCGCGCTATCGCCCGGCCGCCCGCGACGAGCTGCTCGCCCGCTCGCTCGATCTGCGAGACCGCTTCGTCGTCGGCTACCTCGGCACCCACGGCTTGGCGCACGCCCTCGAGCACGTCCTCGACGCCGCCGAGATCCTGCGCCACCGCCCCGAGGTGCGCTTCCTCTTCGTCGGCTCCGGCGCCGCCAAGGACGCCCTGGTCACCTCCGCCCGCGCTCGCGATCTCACGAACGTCGTCTTCCTCCCGCCGCAGCCCAAGGCCGCGATGCCGGCCATCTGGAGCCTGTGCGATGCCGCCCTCGTCCACCTGCGCGACACGCCGCTCTTCCGGACGGTGATCCCCTCCAAGATCTTCGAGGCGATGGCGATGGGCGTGCCGACCCTCTTCTCCGGACCCGATGGCGAGACGGCTTCCATCGTCCGCCGCACCTCCTGCGGCCTCGCTCTCCCGCCCGCGGACCCCGCTGCGCTGGCCTCTTCGATCGAGCGCCTGCTCGACGAGCCCGGGCTCGCCCAACGTCTCTCCGCCTCCGCCCTGGCCGCGGCGCCGGCCTTCGATCGCGCGGAGCTCGCCCGCGAGATGCTGCGCTGCTTCGAGCAGGCGCTGCACGGCGAGCCCGTGCCCGAGGTGCGGCTCGCGCCGTCCGAGCCCGCGCCGCCGCCGGCCGCAGCCGCACGCCCGGCGCTTCCCGTGCGCTCCGGCGCGAGAGCTCCTTCGAGTTAACCCCCGCCGCGCCTCGATGGCCGCCGTATCGCTTGGGCGATCGGCTCTCGCACATGCAAAAGATTCGTCGCCGAGGTAGGCGTTCTCACGCCTGCCTCGGTGGCACGAGTCCGCCGATCGTCGCTACTGCTTGTCGGCCGGCTTCTTTTCTTCGGGCGGAGCCGTCGGCTTGGGCGCGGGCAACGGCGAGACGACTATCCAACTCTGCTCGATCGCGAGGGGTTCCTTCGGCGCACCCGATTGACTGCCGGCGGCCTCGAGCGCTTTCACGACGTCCATCCCGGCGATCACCTCGCCGAAGATCGTGTGCTTGCCGTCGAGATGCTTAGTGGGCACGAAGGTCAGGAAGAACTGCGATCCGTCGGTTCCAGGTCCGGCGTTGGCCATCGAGAGGAGTCCCGGCTTGTCGTGGCTGACTTTCGGATCGAACTCTCCACCGTACTTGTAGCCGGGCCCACCGCTGCCAATACCCAATGGACAGCCGCCTTGAGCCATGAAGCCGGTGATCACGCGATGAAACTTGAGGCCGTCGTAGAACCCCGTTCGCGCGAGATAGATCGTGCTCGAGACGTGCATCGGCGCGATGTCCGGCATCAGGCGGATCGAGATCTCGCCCTTGTTCGTCTTCATCCGCCACTCGTATTGCGCATCCTTGGCGAACGTGAGCTTCGGCGGCTGCGCGAGCGTCGTGCGCCAGTTCGCGGGCTTCTCAGCCGGGACCTTGGTCTTGATGAACTCGTCGATCGCAACGATCGCTGGATCCTTGGCGGTCACCGCATCGTCCGCGGGACGTTTCTGCGCGGCGGGCTTCGGATCTTGCGCCGGATCGGGCTTCTTGCCGCCGTCCTGAGCGAAGGCAGTGAGACCGAAGCCGGTGCAAGCAAGGAACAGGAGTGTGGTCGCTTCCATGGAGGTCCTCCGCGAAGATCGGGGTCTTGGTGATCCGGGAGAGCCTAGCACGGGCCGCGGAGCGGACCCACTCCGATCGAGCGCGCCGCAGTGGACGGGCTGCCGCGACGTGCTCGCGTGCTTGCTCGACCTCTTGCAGCAGCACCTTGGCGACGGTGACCCGGTCAGCGCCGCCGGGCCTTCTTCCTCGAAGGGCTTCTTCCAGCCGTACAGCGTGTGCGGCGAGAGCCCCACCATCGGCGCGAAGTCCTGCGCCGAGAGCCTCGAGCGCAGCCAGGAGTCCAGGAGCTGATGCTGCTGGAGGGACCGGGCCCGGCTCGCTTCGAGCCCGCCCAAGGCACAATGGAGGACCTACCAGGGAGCTCCTCCGCTGGGGGGCGCCTCGGAGGCTGAAGTGGGTACCAGAGAGGAACTCATCGCACGCGTGCGCGAGGGGGACGCGGGTGCGCTCTCCGAGATGCTGGCGGCGAGTCGACCCGGGCTGCTGCGCATGGTCGAGCTGCGCATGGACCGCGGCAGGCGCCGGCGGTTCGAGCCCGAGGACGTGGTGCAGGAGGCGCTTGTGGAAGCCACTCGTCGCTTGGACGAGTGGCGAGCCCAAGAGCGGTACGCCTTCCCGCTCTGGCTGAGGCTCCTGACCGCGCAGGCGCTGGCCAAGGCCCATCGCCACCACGAGCAGACACAGAAGCGGGACGCGGCGCGCGAGGACGCCCTGGAACCGTATGGAACGAGCGTGAGCGCCTTCAACGCCGCGGCATGGTTGGTGTCGAGCGCCACCTCACCCACGGAGGCGGCGCGGCGGACGGAGGTGCGCGAGCGGCTCGCTGCGGCTCTGGAGGCGCTCGAGCCGCTCGATAGGGAGATCCTGTTGTTGAGGCACTTCGAGGAGCTCTCCAATGCGGATGCAGCGGCGGAGCTGGGCATCGAGCCCGCGGCGGCGAGCAAGCGCTTCGCGCGCGCCCTGCAGCGCCTGCGGCCCCTGCTGCGCGAGCTATCCCCCGACCCGAGCGAGGAAGGTCCGTGAGCGAGGAGCTTGGTTCGATCGAGAGCGTCGTGGAGCGCTTCCTGGAGCAGCTGCGCGCAGGCGCGAGCGCGGACGTGGCCTCGTTCGCGCGGCAGCACCCACACCTGGGCGCGGACCTCGTCGCGGCCTTGGAAGCCGCGCAGTTCCTCGAGGTCGCACGGCTCGAGCGCGGCGCCGGCCGGGGAGAGCGCGTCGGCCCCTTCCTCATCCTCGAGGAGCTGGGCCGTGGAGCCATGGGCGTCGTGTGGGAGGCCGTCGAAGAGTCGTTGGGGCGGCACGTGGCGCTGAAGCTCCTGCCCGCCGAGCTTTTCGGCAGCGCCGCGGCACGCGCACGCTTCGAGCGCGAGGCGCGGCTCGCTTCCCGTCTCGACCATCCCGGCATCTGCACCGTCTATGGGGCGGGGGTCAGCGGCGGCAGGCCATGGATCGCCATGCGCCTCGTGCCCGGCTCGACCCTGGCCCAGCGGATCGCGGCGGATCGCGAGCGCGGCGGGCCCAACGGCGGGGTCCCCTCGCAGTCCCGTGAGCGGCCGCTCGAGATCGCCCGCTGCATCGCCCGCGTGGCTCGAGCGCTGGCGAGCGCCCATGCCTCCGGCGTGCTGCACCGCGACATCAAGCCTTCGAACGTCATGGTGACGCCGGCGGGCGAGCCCGTGCTCCTGGACTTCGGCATCGCGGCCGCGACCGATGGCGAAGCCTCCGAGCTCACGCGCACCGGCGAGACCGCGGGGACGCCGGGATACTTGGCGCCGGAGTTGATCGCAGGCGAGGTCCCGCGGCCCGACGCCCTGTGCGACGTGTACGCGCTGGGCGTCACGCTGTACGAATGCCTCGCGCTCCGGCGTCCCTTCCAGGGGCCGACGCGCGAGTCCGTGTACCGTGCCATCCTTGCGGGCTCGCCGCCCGACGTTCGCCGCTTCGATCGGCGCGTCCCACCCGATCTGTGGATGGCCGTCTCGACCGCGCTGGAGCGTGACCGCACGCGGCGCTACGCCGGCGCGGAGCTCTTCGCCGAGGACCTCGAAGCCTGCGTAGCGGGCCGTCCCATCGCGGCGCGGCCGGTCCCTTTCCTGGGTCGCGTCGCCCGCTGGGCGCGCCGCGAGCCGCGCCAAGCCGTGCTCGCCGTGGCCACCGCGGTCGCAGCGCTCGCCTTGGCAGTCTCCGGCGGCATGCTGATCGCCTCCAGGGACGCGGTGCGGGCAGGGCGTCAGGCGCAGCGCACGAGCGAGATCGAGGCGTCCCTCGCCGAGGCCTTCTCCCAGTGGGGAAGCGGAGGCCACGAGGTCGCGGATGCCACGTTCCAGCGCATCCTGGCCCTCGACCCGCGCAACGAGGACGCGCTGGTGGGCAGCGTGCTCGCGCGCTTGCGCCTGCAGCGCAACGCGGATGCCTTGGAGCTCCTGCGCTCGGCCCCGCGGACGCCGTCTTTCGACGGGCTGCGGGCGCTGGCGGCGGGCGTCCCCGCTCCCGCCGAGGATCCCCACTGGCTGCAGGCGGCGCCGGCCTTCGAGCTGTTCGTCGACGGCGAGCGGCTGCGCTTCGAAGCGGAAGGGCGCCCCTCCAGCGAGCGCGTGGAGTGGATGCGTAAGGCCCTGGCGCGCTACGACGAGGCGGTCCTGCGTGCGCCCCAGGCGCGGATGCTCTACCACCAGTTGCGCGTGCTGGTGGCTGCGGAAGCGAAAGACGAGGCTGCGACCCGCTCGTCGTGCGCGGCCTTGGCGACCCTATGGCCCGACTCGGGGCGCGCGCTCTATCAGGCCGGTTCAGCGCTGGTCGATTTCGATCCTGCGGCCGCTCGGTCGCTGCTGGAGCGATCGATCGCCCTGCAGCCGGAATACAGCGCGACTTGGCAGTGCCTCGGGGTCGCCCAGCTCCGCCTCGAGAGCTTCGAGGAAGCCCGCGCCGCGTTCGAACGTGCGGTCGCCCTGCGGCCTGGCAGCGCTCCGTCGTGGAACGGCTTGG
>DATKBQ010000422.1:0-3334 GCA_035546375.1 Planctomycetota bacterium
GGGCGCGTACCCCACGATGTGGCACGGGCGTCGCTGAGCGCCACGCGTTCGCCGACAATCGGAGTTTCGTCGTAACTGGAAAGGAGCCGCATCCGGATGACCGTAGGACCTGGCTCGGCTCGCAACGGAACGCTGGGGTGCGAGACAGCATGTCTCGGCGGCTCACTCGATGGCAGGGCGACACCGGCACCCTGCGCAGGCTCCGCGAGCACCTCCAACCCTCCGGCAGAAGACGCATCGAGGGCCTCGTGACGCGTTGCCGGCTCCAGAGGCGTGGATCGAGACGGGCTTCGCCAGAAGAATGCGGCCAGCGCGAGGAGCACGACGGCCCCCGCAGCGATGAGCGCGGTCCTCATTCGGCCCACAGTCTAATCGGGTCCCAGGGTTTCGTGATCTGGGACTCACAGGTCGCGAGAAATGACTCCTCGCACGATCCGTCGCGCCCGATGGCAACTTGATTCCGCGGACATTTTGCCGGGCCGTACCAAGGTCCGCGCGCACTCGAGCGCTACTGAAACCTCGAGAGCAACTCCCCGACACCTGGCCCCGCCACAAAGACCTCCGGGCGCGAAGCTCCGCCCCCTGAATTCCGCGGTAGGTTCGGCCGTCTGCGGCCGAACCGGACGCGGAATCCGGCGGCCGTACTCGGCCGCCGAAGCGCGCGAAGCGCGCCCCTGCACGCTTGCTCCCGAGGGATGAGAGACCAACCCCTTCCACGCGCGCGGCGCCCAAGCCGCCCACCCTCGTACCCGCCCTACTGCACCCTCTCCAACACCCCCCGCGCCCTCTCGCACCCCGCATCCAACTCCAACGCCTTCCGCGCCCTCCCCTGCGCCTCCTCCACCCTCCCCAACGCCACCAACTCCTCCGCCTGCCGCGCCAACAACCCCGCCCGCTCCTCCTTCGTCAGCGCCTCCGGCTTATCCAGATCCAGCTCCGGCGGCACGATCGCCGCCACCTCGAGCTCCCGCAACGCGTCCTCGTGCTCCCCTACCCGCGCCAAGACCTCCGCCCACTCCACGTGCAGCGCCCGCCGGAACGGGTCGATCTCGTTCGCCTCCTCGTACCAGCGCGCGCTCTCGCGATCGCGCCCCGCCTTCGCGTGCCAGCGCGCGACATCGATCCTCAGCGGATACTCGTCCGCGTTGTACGCGAGCCATCTTTCCCGCGCCCGCTGCACGTCATCCGTCCGCCCCGCGTGCGCGTAAACCCGCGCCAAGCTCAGCTCCGCGGACAGCTCGGCCTCCTCGTACCCCGGGAACACCTTCTCCGCCGCGAGGAACGCCTCCTCCGCGTCGTCCCAGTCGCCGGCCTGCATGGCGAGCGTCCCGAGCGCCATCCTCGCCCGAAAATCCTCGCCCCCGGCCTCGAAGCCGCGCTCGAAGAGCCCGCGCGCGCGATCCTTATCCGAAGCCGCGAGCGCGATCTCGCCGCGCAGGAACAGCCCGCGCGGGGGCAGGTCGCCGGCGCGCTCGACGCGGCGCAGCGCCTCCTCGGCGTCCACGCGCCGCCCCGCCTGCCACCAAGCCCAGGCGACGTCGCACCAGCCCTCGGCCCACGCGCGGCGTGCCGCATTGCCCTCGGGTGCCTCGCGCGAGAGCTCGAGCCTCAGCCGCGCCGCGGTGGCCGGGCTCCAGCGCGGCTCGATCACGAGCTCGGACGTCAGCGCTTTCGCATAGCGCTCGAAGCGCCGGTCGAGCTCCTCGGGCGTCGACGCGACCACCTCCGCCAGCGCCTGGTCGAGGTCGAGGCCGCGGTCGAAGGCTTCCAGCAGGCGGATCATCGGCGGGAAGCCGCCCTCCTCGATCAGCATGCGGCACAGCAAGCCGCCCTGGTAGTAGCCGAACAGGATGCGCGGGCCGCGGAAAGCGCGGTTCAGCTCGCGCACCGGGATCAGGTCGCCGTTGGCGAGCGCGTCGACCAGCTCGCGGCGCATGTTGCGCGACCAGGCGCGGTTCTTGTTCTCCTCCTCCCAGGTCGCGAGACCCTCGGTGATCCAGCGCGGGCAGCGGTTGTGGGAGAGCCCGAGGTGGATCACGTGCGTGAACTCGTGGAAGGAGGTGCGCGCCCACGAGAAGCGGCCGCGCAGCTCGGCCAGCGGCGAGACGGCGGTGACCACGGGCCCGAAGCAGACGCCGAGCGCCGGAAAGCCCTCGAAGCCCGTCGAGCGCACCGAGAAGTCCGCGTGGCGGTGGAAGACCTCGACGTGCACCGGTCCGGGCGTGTAGCCGTAGCGCTCCGACAGCTCGGCGCGCGCCGAGCGGTAGAACGGGACCAGGTAGGCGCGCAGCACGCTGGCCGCGTCGGGGGCCCAGGCGAAGGACAGCTCGCCCGCGCTCTCGTTCACCAGGCTCGAGCGCATGCGCTGCAAGACGAGCAGCGTGTTGTGGCGCCAGGCGTTCTGGCGGCCCTCGGCCCGCTCGACAGCCTTCGCCAGCGCCTCGCGCGCCGCTTCCTCGTCGCCGGTGTTCGCGAGCGCGCGCCCGAGATCGGTCCAGGCCTGGGCGTCTGCGGGGTCGCGCTCGACCGCCTGGCGCAGGAAGGGCAGCGCCTCGGCGAAGCGGTAGAGCTCGCACAGGTGCCGACCCAGCTCGCGCTCGGGCCGCGCGTCGGCGGGATCCTCCCGCGCCAGCTCCTCGAGGGCCGCCCGCGCGTCGTCGCGGCGGTGCTCGATCCAGGCCAGCGCGGCCTCGAGCGTGCGCAGCTCGCGCCGCTTCGGGCACAGCTCGCCGAGCAAATTCAAGCGCCCGCGGGCCGAGCGGAGCTGGCCGTCGTCCAGGTCGGCCGCGGCGCCCGCCAAGAGGCCCTCGATCGAGCGCGGCCGGCGCGCGAGCAGCTCGCCGAGGATCTCGCCCGGGGAGCGGCGCTGGCGGTTCCAGTTGAAGCGGTGCAGCCGGAACAGGCCGAGCAGCGCCCCCTCGTGTCCCGGATGGATGTCCAGAGCCTTGTCGAAGAGCACCGCCGGCGAGCGAGCGCGGGCCTCGCGGTGCTCGATCTCCCCGTCGGCCTCGAAGTAGACCTCGCCCAGCTCGACCAGGACGTCGGCCTCGCGGCCGTTGTCACGCTCGGGGCCGAGCTCGGCCAGCTCGTCCGCCGCCACCAGCGAGCGCGAGGCCCGCTCGAGGAATCCGAGGGCCCGCTCGCAGCGTGCGCGGGCGAGGAGGCGCTCCCAGTCGTCGCCGCGCTCGCCCTCCATGCCGGTGCGCCAGGCGTCGCGGGCTTCCTCGCGCCGGCCGGCTGCGGCGAGCGCGCTCCCGAGCGCCCACGCGTCGCGGGCGTCGGTGCCGGGCGCGAGGGCGGGGCGCGCCTCGTCGAGGACCCCGAGGGCCTCGGC
>DATKBQ010000423.1:0-3513 GCA_035546375.1 Planctomycetota bacterium
TCGGCTCGCTCGCCTTGTCAGCCGATGGCCGCTATCTGGCCTACATGACTACTTGTTGTGGGCATGACATCGCGGCGCTGTGGCTCGGCACCATCCGCCTGCGGGACTTAGTGACCGGCAAGCATCAGACTATATCGCACACTGTTTTCGGCAACCATAGTCCGCTCCACGTCCCCGTTTTCCTTTCCTCCAAGAATCCCTCGATCTCTGCCGACGGCCGGTTCATCGCCTTCGAGAGTTACGATGACGAACTCGTCCTGAACAGCGGAAACAAAGGTGGTGTCAACGTCTTCGTCCACGACCAGGTTACGGGCCTTACCCAAGTAGCGGGATTGGGGCCGAGTGGGCAGTGGCCGAGCATTCCATTCCAATTCTATGCCGATGCTTTTCGTCCCTCCATATCCGCAGACGGTCGCAATATCAGCTTCACTTGCGAAGACCCGAGCTTCGGCTCGGGGAACGTCTATTACAACATCTACGTGCGTTCCTGCGACTGGACCCAACCGGCGGTCTACTGCGCGTCCCAAGCGAACTCGCTCGGCTGCACGCCGGCGATCTCGTACTCGGGCTCGCCCAGCGCGAGCGCGGGCTCGGGCTTCACGATCGACGTGAAGCGGCTGGTCAGCTCGACCTACGGTGTCTTCTTCTACAGCACGCAGCGCCCGCTGCTGGCTCCCTTCCAGGGGAGCTATCTGTGTATGGAGCTGCCGATCCGGCGTTTGGCGTTGATGCCGACGGGCGGCAGCACCTCACCGGACTGCACCGGAGGGCTCCAAGTCGACTTCAACGCGTGGATCGCCAGCGGGGCAGACCCCTCGCTCGTCCCAGGCGAGAACGTCTGCATCCAGGCCTGGAGTCGGGACTCGGGTGCCGCGACCACGACGAACCTGAGCAACGCGCTGGTGTTCGCCATCGGGCCATAGACGCCCCGTCAAAGGCGATCACCAGGCCATGCGCCGCGCTGGTGGCGAGCTTCGCAGGGTCACTCGGCGCTGGACGTCAAGCCGCGCCTCCTCGACCGACCCAGCCCAGGTGGGACGGCTCTCAGCGCCCGCGCTCTTTTTCCGCGGGCCAGCGCAAGTCCACGAATGCGGATTTGCCCGCGGCCACCTCGACCTCGGTCCACGGGCCGACCTCGAGCACGTACTCGGATTCGAGCGTCGAGCACAGGCAAACGCGCCAGCGACCGGGGATCAGCCCGTTCAGCGTGACGGATGCCGATCGGGAGATCGGTCCGGCGGCGGCCACGCCCACCGGGCGCGGGATCTCGAGCGCCGAGGCGACGGCCACGAGGGTTCGTCCCGGCGGGAGCCGCTCGCGCACGCGTGCGTCGAGCGCGATCGACCCCGACTGCCCGAGCTGCAAATCTCCGACGTGGATCTGGCCGCCGCCGGGGTGCGCCAGCGGGAGCGCGGCGGCGGGAGCTCCGAAGCGCGGGCTCAGCACCAAGTCGATGCCGAGCGGCACGGCGGAGAAGACGAATGTGCCGTTCGCGGCGCTCGTCGTGCGCTGCAAGGGCTTGCCGTATCGGAATAGGTCCGAGATCAGGAAGCCGCGGCCGAAGCCCGCCTCCTCGAGGCTCCGCAGGCGCGGCAGGAGCACGATCTCGATGCCGGAGAGGGGCTCCTGGTCGACGCCGAGCACGGCTCCGGAGAGCGATGCCATCGCCAAGTCGATCTCCAGCGTGCGCGGCGATGTCCCGATGGCGACGTCGAACCGCGTGGTGAGCTCGTCGGCCGGCAGGCGCGCGATCAGGCTGTAGACGCTCGGCAGGATCCGCTCGAAGCGGAAGCGGCCTTCGCGGTCGGTGCGCGCGCGCGCGGGCAGCTCGCCGTTGGTCCAATCCTCGTCCAGCTCGGCGGTCCGGCCCGCTCCCCACTGGAGCTGGAGGTGCGCTCCCTCGACCGGCACGCCGCCCCAGGTGAGGACGCCGTCGACGTTCACGAGTCGGGAGACCGCGAGCTCCAAGAAGAGCGACTGGCCGTGCCTCAGCACGGCTTCGGTCCACTGGAGCGGCGCGGCGAGCACGTCGGCCGCTCCGAGCCGCGGCAGCGCTCGCGCGGCGATCCCGTGGGCGCCTGCGCCCAGGTCCGCGAGGTCGGCCGTGCCGCCCGGTGAGGTCCATCTCGAATCGGGCGCGAGCGTATGCGCGTCGCGCCACACGTGCAGCACCTCGACCGAACGCGAGGTTTCGGGGACGACGCGTAGCTCGACTTGCGCGGGAGGAGCCAACCGCAGCTCCAGCGCGGCCTCGGCGTCCTGGGCGAGACCCCTGAGCCTCAGGTCGCGCTCCAGCAGGGGCGCGTAGCCGGGCGCGCTCGCGATCAGCTCGCTCGCGGCGGAGCCGACCGGATCGAGGCGCGCGAAGCCCGCTTCGTCGCTCAGCGCGACGCTGCTGCGGCGGCCGATCACGAGCGGGCCGGCAGCGTTCAGCTCCAGGCGCGCGCCGGCGATCGGCGCGTCGTCCGTCGCATCGAGAGTGCGCACGCGGAGCTGAGGCGCGGCCTCCAGGCCGATCCAGCCGAACCGCAACAGCTCGCCCGAAGCGAGGTCGATCGGCTCGAGCCGGCGCAGCTCGTACCCGCGGGCCGAGACCTCCATTGCGATCGGCGGCCGCTCGCGCGCGGGCGAGACGAGCCCGTTCACGAGGAACTGCGGTCCGTCGGCGCGGCTCCACTGCGGTCGGATCCCGGCCCAGAGGACGCGGCCACCGTCGCGGTGCCTCGGGGATCCACCGGCCTCGCGCGGCCGCGCGGGATCCGCGCCCTCGAGCCGCAGCTCGAAGCCCTCGAGCGGCGCGCCGGACGCTCGATCGGACACGGCGAGCTCGATCGTGCCGCCCGGCGCGTAGGTGAGCGCGACATCCTCCACGCCCGGATTCGCCACGGTCCACGGCGCGAAGGCGTCCGGCGATTCCAGGAGCTGATCCGCCCGCAGGAGCCGCAGGTACCAGCGCCTGTAGGGCGCGATCCCGCGCAGCTCGAATTGACCCTCGTCGTCGACAGGCGATTCGCGAAAGCCGGCGCACAGCTCCAGCTCGTCGTCGAGCTGCACGCGCGGGTCCTGGGCGTGCAGCATCGCCCTCACCGGCACGGCGCGCACCCACAGCGGCGCGTCGGCCTCTTCGGCCAGGCGGACCCGGCCGGCGATCGTGCTGGCCACGTCGAAGCGGATCACCACCTCGCCGCGCGGCTGCTCCGGCGCCAGCCAACCGCTCCAAACGACCTCGGGCCGAGCAGGGTGGCTGAAGAGCAGCGTCACCGCGCCGCGGCCGAGCCGGTCCGCGCGGAAGCGGCCCTCCTCGTCGCTCCGTGCGAGCGGCGAGCCGCAGAACCCGTTCAGCTCCTCCGCGGGGCGCGGCAGCCAGTCGGCGAGCCGCACGATCTCGACCGGGGTGCCGAGCTCGGCCGCGTCGAGGCCCGCGATGCGCCCCTCGAGCTGGAGAGCTGGCTCGAGGCGCAGGTCGCCGAGGTCGAGCACCGTGCGCGCCTGGAGCCACAGCTCGTCGAGGTC
>DATKBQ010000424.1:0-4891 GCA_035546375.1 Planctomycetota bacterium
GCCGGCGCGACGGCCCGCGCGGCGCCGAAGCCCCGCGCTCCCGGACCTCGCGCCCCGGCATGCGCCCGCGACCCGAGACCAGCTCGCGGCGGCGCCCGTGGTGCGGGACGAGCCCTCGCCGAGCCCCGCGGCGGTCCCGGAGCCCGCCTCCGCTCCGGCCGCGGAACCGGAGCTGGCGACCGCGAGCGCCTGATCCGCGCGTAACGTCGCGCCGCGCGAGCTTCAGGGGGAACCGGCGGCGCGCCCTCGCCGTGCTCCAGGCGGTCCGCCAGTTGCACCTTCGACCCGGGGCGTGCGGACACCTGGTCCCGCGGCGACTCGCTCGCGCCGATCCTGCAGCTCGGGCAGGGATGGCACGGCGAGTCGGCCCACCGCCGCCCATCGCGAACGGAGAACGGAGAAGAAGCCCATGAAACCCACACGGATCGGATTCCTGGCCGCGGGATGGGCAGCGATGGCGCTGCTCGCGGCGGCGCAGGGCCAGCAAGCCCCCCAGTCGGCGCAAGCGGCGAACGACGCCTTCTACCGCGCCTATTACCTCGCCCACGAGCGCGGCGACCTCGAGGGCGCGCTCGCGCTCTTCCGCGAGGTCGCGGCAGGCCGTGGCGATCCCGCGCTCAAGGCCAAGGCGAGCGCCGAGATCCAGGCGCTCATCGAGGACCTGGCCGCGAGCGACTTCTCGCGGCTGATGCCGCCGGGCACGATCCTCTACGCCGAGCTCAACCGGCCCGGCGCGAAGCTCGAGGCGTTGCTCGACCAGCTCGGCCTGCTCGGCAAGGCCGAGCAAGCGGGCCAGCAGGCCTTCGCGATCAGCCCGCAGCTCGTGCAGGGCCTGCTCGGCCTGCGCGGCGCGGCGGTCGCGATCACGAGCATCGACCCGAGCGGAGGCCCGCCGGAGGGCGTGCTCGTGGTCCACCCGGGCGACCTCGACGTCGTCCGCGGCCTGATCGAGACCGCGATCCCGGCCGGAGCGGCGCCCGCCGACCCGATCGGAGGGCATCCGACCTGGAAGCTGAAAGGCGAACAGGCCTTCGCGACCTTGACCTCGCGGCTCCTGGTGCTCAGTCCGAGCCGCACCCAGATCGAGGGCGTGCTCGCGCGCCTGAGCGGCCGGGAGAAGGACTCGCTCGCGGCTTCGCCGGCCCTGCGCAAGGCGCTCGAGCGGCGCGAGGACGCGCTGGTCTCCTTCTTCGTCAACGCGGAGCCGGTGCGTCCGATGCTGCGCGCGGCGCTCGAGCAAGAGGCGCAGCGGGATCCCGGCGCGCGCATGGCGCTGACGCTCTTCGACGTCGACAGCCTGGAGAGCCTGGGCGGCCAGCTCGGCGTCGGCGCCGAGGGTCTGCAGCTCGACGTCGCCCTGCGCCTCGCCGAAGGCCACCAGAACGTGGTCTTCAACCTCATGCGCCGGCCGGCGGTCGGCAAGCGCACGCTGGAGCTGGTGCCCGAAGGCGCGGCCTTCTTCCTGGTGCAGGCGCTGAACGAGCCGGCGCCAGCGATGCCCAAGCCCGAATCACGGGGTAGCGCCGCGCCCATCGTGACCGCCCTGGACTTCGGCCGCGAGATCTTCGCGAACGTGGTCGACTTCGCGATCTACGCCCTGCCGCCCGCGGAGGGATCCGCGATGCGCCAGCCGCTGCCCGACGTCGCCGCGGTGGTGCGGGTCAACGATCCCGAGCGCTCGCGCGCGCTCTGGAGCTTGATCCTCTCCCTCGCGAGCCAGGCCGGCCCGGCCGGCGCTCCCGAGCCCTCGAGCGTGCAGATCGCCGGAGCGAGCGCCGAGTCCTGGAGCGTGCAAGGCGTCCCCGTCTACCTCCTGACGCGCGGGAACGAGCTGTGGATCTCCCCCAGCCGCGGCGCGCTCGAGCGCTCGCTCGCGGCACGCCAAGCGCGCAAGACGGTGCTCGACGACCCCCTGTACGCGAAGGCCCTGGGCACGGCGGAGGAGAGCCGCACGTTCCTGCTCGCGGCCAACGCCGGCCGCTGCGCGCGCATCGCGCAGCGGATGGCGCCGCCCGAGGCCTCGGAGCGTGCGGCGATGGTCGCACAGCTTTGCGAGCGCACGCTGGTGAGCCTCGAGGTCGTCCACTCCGACACGCGCCTCGCGCTCGGATTCCAGATCCTAGGCGTGCCCGACGTGAGCGGCCTGGTCGTGCAAGCCTTGAGCGGCAAGCGCGCGCCGTCGCGGAACGAGGCCGTCGTGCAGGCCGCGGGCAACGGCAGCATCGCGAGCCTGGCCTTGAAGACCCGGGCCGCGATCGCGCGCAAGCCCGGGGAGGTCGACCTGCTGCTCGAGCGCTTCGAGGCGTGCCAGGAGCAGGACCGCGCGGCGGCCCTGGAGTGCGGGAAACGGATCCTCGACGCGGCGGCGGACGACGCGACGGCGCTCAACAACTTCGCCTGGAAGCTGCTCACCGAGCCGCGCTACGCGAATCGCTACGACGAGCTCGCGCTCGAGATCTCGGAGCGATCGAACGAAGTCAGCGGCTACCGGAGCTGGATGTTCGTGGACACGCTGGCGCTCGCCCGCTTCCGCAAGGGCGACCTCGACCAGGCGATCGCGCTGGAGGAGAAGGCGGTCGAGCTGGCCGGCTCGGACCCGCGCCGCAGGGAGGCGGAGGCGCAGCTCGAGACCTTCCGCAAGGCCGCACGCGAACGCACCGGCGAGGTCGAGGGAGACGCGCAGTAGCCCTTCGCGCCCCGTCCTCACGGCAGCCGTCCGCCGGCGTCACAATGGGCCCATGAAGCCCAACGACGAGAGCGGACGGCTGCCGCTGGATGCGCGCCCCTTCCCTGGAGAGGATAGGGCGAGCGATTGCGCGAGCCGTAAGCGACGGGCGGGCAGCCTCGGCCGGGCTCCGGCGCGTAGAGGGGACGCCAGCTCGGCGCTTCAGCCCGCGACCATGCGCTCGAGACGCTCCAGGCCCATCAACATGTTCTCCATCGGCGGGCCGAACGAGAAGCGCATCCACTGGCGGTAGGGCGACTCCCCGCGGCGGCGCTTGCCGGGGTCGACGTCGAAGAAGACTCCGGGCACGGTCAGGACCTTCAGCTCCAACGCGCGGCGGAAGAAGCTCATGCCGTCGTCGAAGGGCTCCGGGAGGCGGTCGAGCGAGCCCCAGCAGTAGAAGGTGCTCGTCGGATGGCAGGCGAAGCGCACGCCGATCCGCTCGAGGCGCTCGATCATCGCGTTGCGCTTGGCCGAGAACACTTGGCGCAGGGCACGCGTCTCCTGGTCCGCCCGCTCGGGCTCCAGCGCCTCGAGCGCGGCGCGCTGGGCGATCCGCGAGGGGCCGCCGTCGATCGCGCTGGCGGTGCGCGCCGTCGCCTCGACCATCTCCGGCGGGCCGATCACCCAGCCGACGCGCCAGCCGGGATAGCGGAAACCCTTCGTGAGCCCGTCGAAGATCAGCAGCGGGTCGCGGTCGACGTCCTCCACGTACTCCGCGGCGCTGACCGGCCCCGCGCCGGGGCGGTCGCCGTCGTAGATGAACTGGCTGTAGAACTCATCCAGCAGGAACGTCAGCCGCTCCTCGCGCGCGATCGCGACCATCTCGGCCAGCTCCTCGCCGCGCACGAGGTTGCCGGTCGGGTTGCAGGGGTTGGAGAGCACGAAGGCGCCGAGGCCGCGCTCGCGCACCTCGCGCCGGAGCTGCTCCGGCGTCAGGACGAAGCCCGCCGCCTCGCTCGTGCGCAGCGGGATCGGCGTGACCCGCGCTAGGTGCAGCTCGAGCATGTCCTCGTAGGCCGTGTAGTCGGGGAGCTGGTAGCCGATGCTCACCGGCCCGAGCGCCGCCATCGCGCGCGTCAGCGCCAGCCGGCCGCCCTGGGCGATGGCCACGTTTCGCGCGGAGTACTGCGAGCGCTTCCCGCGCCGGTAGAGACGGTTGTAGTGCTCCGCCACGCGCTCGCGCAGCTCGCTCAGCCCCTCGAGCGGCCCGTAGGCGTGGTCGGACGCCTGGAGGGCAACGGACTCGATGCGCGGCGGCGCGCCCTCCATCGGCCCGACCTCCGGCTGGCCCTGGCCGAGGTTGCTCCAGTCGGGGTGGCCGTTGGAGAAGCCGAGCTTCACGGCCTCCGCCACGACGAAGATGACGCCCATGTAGGGCACCTCGCGCAGGGCGCCGCGCGCGGGATCGGCAGGGTTCGCAGGCATCGGGCGCGAGAGCCTAGCCGCTCGCGGCGATCCGCGGAAGCTCCCCGGGCGCCGGCGAGCTCGACTCGCGGCCGCGGGCGGCTGCCCCGTTCGATCTCGCGCCGCGAGAGTCGATCGGGCTCTTGCGAAACAAGCGTGGGTCCATTCGCGCGCACGAGGAACTTTCTTGATGAATGTCATTTCACGACCGGATGCGCGTAACAATCGGCTGCGCGCCATGGAGGAAGAGCTTCATGGAGCAACCTGGCGGTGGACGACTGCGCGTGCTGATGGTCGACGACAGCTCGGCCGACGTGCTGCTCGTGAAGGAGGCGTTCCGCGACTGCGGGCTCGAGTGCGACGTGGAGGTGGCCGAGGACGTGCGCGCCGCCATCGCTCGGCTGGACCGCCTCGCCCGAGCCACGGACGCACAGGATGCGATCGATCTGGTGCTCCTGGACCTCAAGCTGCCCGGCGGAGACGGCACCGAGGTCCTGCGCCACATCCGCCTCGATCCGAAGCTGCGCGAGCTGCCGGTGTTCGTGCTCAGCGGATCGCAGTCGCCGGCCGACCGCGAAGGCGTGGAGCGGTTGGGCGCCACGGTGTACTTCCGCAAGCCCGAGAACTTCTCGGAGCTCCTGCGCGTGTGCAGTGTGATCCGGGACCTGTGGCGGGGCCGCAAGACGCGCGAGGCGGAGTGACCGACCAACTGGGCAACTTCTGAGTCGTAGTCAAAGTTCTACTTTCTCGGCCGCCCCC
>DATKBQ010000425.1:0-5032 GCA_035546375.1 Planctomycetota bacterium
CTCCCCGAGCGGCGATCGCGGTATCCTTCGCCCCCCGAACGGGCGCGTAGCTCAGCCGGTAGAGCAACTGGCTGTTAACCAGTAGGTCCCAGGTTCGATCCCTGTCGCGCTCACCCCGAACACTCCGGCCGCCCCGCGCGGCCGGAATTCCGAACCAGGCTCGATTCTTCGGCCCGCGGCAGGTGTCGGAGACCCCCGCGGGCCCTGCGGGCTGAAGAATCGAGCCCGGTGAGGGATCAGGCGCGCTCCAGCTCGGCGCGGCGCTTGGGGATCGCGGCGGTCAGCACCTCGCAGCCCTCGGGCGTGACCAGGACGTCGTCCTCGATGCGGATCCCGATCCCGCGCCAGCGCTCGTCGACCTCGGCCTCGCCCGGGTCGACGTAGAGCCCCGGCTCGACGGTCAGGACCATGCCCGGCTCGAGCGGCCGCGGGTTCCCGGCGAGGGTGTACGCGCCGCAGTCGTGGACGTCGAGGCCGAGCCAGTGGCTGGTGCGGTGCATGTAGAAGCGGCGGTAGGTCTCCTCCTCGAGGATGCGCTCGAGCGGCCCGGGCACGAGCTCCAGGTGCATCAAGCCCTCGGCCAGCGCGCGGACGGCGGCGTCGTGCACCGACTGGATCGTCTCGCCGGGGCGCACGAGCGCGATGGCACGCTCCTGGGCGCGCAGGACCACCTCGTAGAGCTGCCCTTGAGCTTCGCTGAAGCGTCCGCCGATCGGGAAGGTGCGCGTGACGTCGGAGGCGTAGTAGTCGCACTCGGCGCCGGCGTCGATCAAGAGCAGCTCGCCCGCACGCAGCTCGGCCTGGTTCTCGTGGTAGTGCAGGACGCAGGCGTTGGCGCCCGAGGCGACGATCGGCAAGTAGGCCGAGCCGGTCGAGCCGAGCCGGCGGAAGCAGGCTTCGATCCGCGCCTCGAGCGCGTACTCGCGTTCCCCGGGCCGCGCCTCGCGCAGCGCCTCCCGGTGGGCCTCGGCGCTGATCGCCGCCGCGCGGCGCATGCGCTCCAGCTCGCCCTCGCCCTTGAAGAGGCGCAGCTCGTGCAGGAGCGGCGCGGTGTCGACCAGCTCCTCGAAAAGCGGCTGGGCCGAGCGCACGTCGCGGCGCAGCCGCGCCAGGACGGCGAGCAGCTCGCGGTCGCGGGCCTCGTCGAGCCCGGCGCGGTAGACCACGCGCGCGTAGCCCCGCAGCAGGGCGCCGAGGCGGCTCCACAGCTCGCCGATCGGGAAGGCTTGGTCGATCCCCAGCTCCGCCGGCGCCGCTTCGACCCCCAGCCGCCGGCCGGTCCAGACCTCCTCGTCGCGCTTGCGCTCGCGCAGGAACAGCACGCTGCGCGGTCCCGGCGGCGCCCCGGGGCGCGGCGGCAGGAGCACGAGCACGCACTCCGGCTCGGCGAACCCGGTCAGGTACCAGAAGTCGCTGTCGGGGCGGAAGCGGTACTCGCTGTCGTGGTTGCGCACCTTGGGCGTCGCGGTCGGGATCACCGCGGCGGCGCCGGCGCGCGCGAGCTCCTGGAGGAAGCGCTCGCGGTGGCGGCGGTAGGGCGGACCCTCGTGCATCCCCGTGCGCCTCAACGCGAGAGCGCGCAGCGCTCGGCCAGCGAGACCAGCCCGCGGAGCTTCCGCTCGCGCTCGAGGGCGGAGACGAGCTGCAACGTGATGCCGGGGAACGGCTCGGGCGGGTGCGCGGGATCGAGGGTCTCGACCGCGACCTCGCTCGCGAGCAGCACCGAGAGCGCACGCGCGAAGGCTCGCAGGCGCGGCGCGTCGGGATCGGATGGCGCGAGAACGAGCCTCAGCCCCGACTCCGCCAGGGCCGTGCTCGGCCGCTCCGGCAGCGTCATCGGCCACGGCAGGCGACGCGGCCGGAATCGGCCGAAGACCGAGAGCGTCGGCGCGCCGGGCTCGAGGGCCAGCTGCAGCGGCCCGCCCGCCCGCTCGCGCGGCGTCCAATCGACGTACAGCGAGGCGATCTCGAAGTCGGGTGGCTCGGGCACGACCAGCGCCAGCCGCGCCGGGCCGCCGCCCAGGTGCTCGAGGTCCACCTGCACGCCGTCGTACTGCACCGACACGCCGATCGCGACCTGCGCGCTCCCGATCCGCAGACCCGAGATGCGCATGCTGCCGTTCGCAGGCCGGCCGGTCTGCAAGAGGACCTCCCGGGCCGGACGATCCGGCGGCGGCAGCGCCGGCGCGAGCGTCACGCCGTCGGGCAAGGCGAGCTCGAGCGGCTCACGCGGAGGCAGGAGCTCCAGCGGAACGCCGGGCAAGAGGTAGGGCAGCGCCGCCGCCATCCAGCCTGGATCGGCGGTCGTGTGCGCGAGGTGCTCCCAAGCGTCGTCGCTGCGGCGCTGCGACCAGGCGACCAGCGCGAGCCGCGCGCGCCGGCGGGCGTCCGCCTCGGCGGCGCCGGCCTCCTCCCGCGCGAGCTCCGCCCAGGCGAGCCACGGGGCGCTCGTGCTCCAAGCCGCCGCGCCGGCCTCCGGCGGCAGCTCGGCGGCCTCGAACGCGCGCGGCTCGGCCAACGGGCCGTAGCCTGCGAAGGCGCGCGCCGCCGGCCCGCTCGACAGCTCGACCTGCGCGGGCAAAGGCGCGTCTTGGAGCGGGATGCCCGCGAACGCGGCGAGCAGCAGGCATTCGAGCGGTTGCATGGGTCGCGGCCGGGCTGCGCTCCGGGCCGCGGGCGCCGTGGGAGCGCGCCGCCGGCCTTGTCGCCCGCGGCGCGCTAGGGTACACCCTCCCGCGCGAGCGAGCGTTGCACGTGATCGACAAGGACCTGCTCCAGATCCTGGCCTGCCCGGAGACGCACCAGCCGCTGTCGGAGGCGACGGCGGAGGAGCTGCGCGCGCTCAACGCGCGCATCGCGGCCGGCGGAGTCACGAACCGGGGCGGCGAGGCGCTGTCCAAGCCGATCGAAGCCGGCCTGGTCCGTGAGGACAAGCGCTTCCTCTACCCGATCCAGGACGGGATCCCGGTCCTGTTGATCGACGAGGGGATCGCCCTGATGTGAGCGCCGGCCCGCTGCCGATGCGCGGCGCGGAACGCGCGGGCGCGACGCGCAACGCGCGGGCCCGGCCCCATCCGTCCATGCTCTGGCGCCATCCCGAGCGAGCTGGCCGCGCCGTGCGGCTCGGCTACTGCCTGAACCTGCACGCGGCGGACACGCTCGCGGGGCTCCTGCAGGGCATGCGCGCGATCACGCTGCCGCTGCGCTCGCGCCTGGGCGGCGGCGGGCCGTTCGGCGTCGGGCTCTACCTGCCCGCGGCCCTCGCGCGCCGGCTGGCGCAGCCCTCGCGCGCGCGCGAGCTGGGCGTCCTGCGCGCCTTCCTCGCCGAGCACGGCCTCGACGCGTTCACCCTGAACGCCTTCCCCTACGGCGGCTTCCAGCGCGAGGGCCTCAAGGCGGGCGTGTTCGAGCCGACCTGGCTGGACGCGAAGCGCGTCGCCTTCACGCTCGCGGCGGCGAGGGTAGCCGTGCGCGTGCGCGGGGATGAGGAGGCGGGCGCGATCTCGATCAGCACGCACACCGGCATGCACGCCTCGCGCGTGCACGGCGAGGAGGACCTCGACGGCTGCGCGCGCAACCTCGCGCGCTGCGCGGCGACGCTGGCGGCGCTGGAGGAGGAGAGCGGCCGGAGGGTCGTGCTCTCGCTCGAGGCGGAGCCCCGCGCGAGCTGCAACGACACCGCCGAGCTGGCCGGCTTCCGCGCCCGGCTCCTCGAGCGCGGCGGTGAGGTGCTGGCGCGCGAGCGCGGGGTCGCCGCGGAGCGGTCGCGGGGCTGGATCGAGCGCCACGTGGGCACCTGCCTGGACACCTGCCACGCCGCGGTCGAGTTCGAGCTCCCGGAAGCGGCCCTGGAGAATGCCACCGCCCTCGGGGCGCCGCTCGGGAAGCTCCAGTTCACGAGCGCGCTCGCGCTGAAGGCGCCGGCATCCAACGACGAGGCGCGGCGGCGCTTCCTCGCCCTCGACGAGCCGCGCTTCCTGCACCAGGTGACCGGCCGCACGCCGCGCGGCCTGGTGCGCGCCGGCGACCTGCCCGAGGTCGCGCGCGCCTTCCGCCGCGACCCCAGCGGACCGTGGGGCGACTGCGACGAGTGGCGCTGTCACTTCCACGTGCCGGTCGACGTCGAGCGCCTGGGCCCGCGCGGGCTCGGAACGACGCGCGCCTACGCCGACCAGGTCCTGGCGCTCGCCCTGGAGCGACCCGAGCTGTGGGGGAGCGACGAGCTGCACGTCGAGATCGAGACCTACACCTGGGACATCCTCCCGCGCGAGGCACGCGGGGCGGGCGAGCTGTGCGACGGCCTCGAACGCGAGTACCGCCACGTGATCGCGCGGCTCGAAGCCGGTGGCTGGCAACGCGCCTGAGCTCCCCGCGCGCGGGCCGCGCGCAGGTTTGACAGCTTCGGGGGCCCGCCGGTATCGTCCGCGCCCCCCCGACGGCCCCCGATGACCACGGGGGGGCTCCGGCGTCCACGCGGCACACGTGGCCCCATCGTCTAGCCCGGCCTAGGACACCAGGTTTTCATCCTGGCGACAGGGGTTCGAATCCCCTTGGGGTCACCCTTCCGCCCGCCCTCCGGGTGCGTCCTGATGGACCGCGTAGAGCAGGACGTTCGAATCGACAACGGACATCAGATCCCTTCCATCGTGTCGTAGAGAGCATCCCGGTCGGCGACGTCCACGCGGGGCCGGCCCATGCGCGCCTCGGGTAGTTCGGGCGGCGGCGGTGCCTTGGGCTTGGAATCCAGGAGTAGCCGGAGAGCGGCCTCCACGAGCTCCGAGATCGTCCTTCCCTGGCGGGCGGCCTCGGCCTCGAGCCGGACCATCACTTGGTCGTCGATCTCGAGCGTGGTCTTCATGGGGTTCGCCCCATTTTCGGTAGGAATCTACGGCAACTGGAGAGTGCCAGGTTCGTGAACGGGGAGGCTAGCCTGCGAGCCGCATGGCAGGGCAGCGCTCGAGGTCGAGGTGTTGGAGGATGAATTCTCGCAGTTGGTGGTCCTCGGGCGCAGCCGCGAGAAAATCGGCGAGGT
>DATKBQ010000426.1:0-9299 GCA_035546375.1 Planctomycetota bacterium
CTGCGGGCCAAGTCGTCTAGCAGGGCCCGTAGGCGGTCCAAGGGGGAATCAGAGCTGGCCCGTGGCCTTGAGGTGCTGCAGCAGCTTGCCCAGGGCCGCGGGCTTGTTCGCCGGCGGGGGCTGCCCGAGGTGATCGGCGCCGTTGAGCCCGTGGCATGAGGTGCAGCTTCGGATCTCGCCCGGTTGGAAACTGAGCCAATAACGCTCGCGCACGACGGGCTTTCCCGCCGGATCGACGAGATGCCAGCTCAGCGCGCGGCGCGCCGGTACGAGGGCCGCCATCGAGCCGTCCGGGCCGAGCGTGACGCTGCCGGGAGGCCCGAGCGGCGCGGGCGGGTTCAGCCCTCCGTCGTCGTGCAGGGGCTGCGCCAGCGGCCGTCGGCCCGGGATCGGGCTCGTCCCGCCCAGGGTCATGCCGCGCACGAGGTCGGCCTGGAAGAGCTGCAGGTGGGTGACGTCGTAGACCTTTCCCGGCGCAGGGATCGAGCTCGCGGAGCCGCCCGGGATGCGCAGGTTGAACGGCTGCTGGCTGTCGTTCGCGTCGCGCGTCGTGACGTCGCGAGCGACGATCAGCGCGAGGTCCTTGGACTCGAGCCAGTCCATCAGCTGGCCCACGGAGACCAGCTCGTCCTGGAAGACCTGGAGCTCGGGGTAGGGCAGCGTGGGGAAGGCGGGAGCGGGCGCCGCGCGGGCGACGACCTCGACCGGGTCCAGCTCCCACAGCTCGCCGCTGTAGCTGACCAGGAGATCGGGGTCGAAGTACTGCACGCTCTTGTGGATGCCGCCGGTGAGCTTCGCCCCGGCCCGGTACCACGCGCCGACCTTCACGAGCGTCGCGAGCCGGAATCGGTGCAGGGGTTCGGGCTGGGCGGGCGTCCCCACGTTGGCGTCCCATCCCGGATACGAGGTGTGCGAGGCGATCCATGTGCCGTCGGAGAGCGGCACCGGGTTGCGGTAGCGGCCGCTGTGCTGCGGGCTCGGGTGCGGCCCCAGGGTGTCGGGGTGGGTGACGGACTCCAACGCGATCTCGTCGGGGTCGTCGCCGGGCGCGGCGGGGAAGCGGATCAAGCGGCCGGAGGCATGCGCGCGTAGCTGGGGTGCGTCGACGGCCATGAACGTGCCCGGCGCGGCGGGGTCCTCGCGGACGTGGAAGAAGTTCTGGACGCTCGCGGTGTTCGCCGCGGCGGACTTCGCCAGGTCGAACTCGAACAGGTTCGGGTCGTCGTTGAAGCTGGGCTGGAACCTCGACAAGAGCTCGTGGCGGCCGATGTGGACGAGGGTCTCCTCCTCGGTCCCGTCCTGGTTCATCTGCCAGGGGAAGAAGTGGTTGAACTGCAGCCCGACCAGGTGAGGCTCGTACCCGGCGGGATCGCCGCCGTAGTCGGGGTTGGCCTTGACCCATTCGATCCAGTCCTGGCGCGGCTCCGGGAAGTGCTCCGCGTTGCTGGCGGTCGGAACCGAGCTCGGATCTTCGCTGGAGTAGTTGAAGGTCCCCCAGGGGAACTTGCCCATGCGCTCGAGGTCGGCCTGCTGGTCGCGCAACAGGTGATCCCAGCGGGTGAAGACCACGCGGCCGAAGCTGTCGACGACCGGGCGGAAGGCGCCCGAAGGAGTGTGGTTGAGGATGTGCAGCTCGCCGCTCGCAGGGTCCAGGCTCCACAGGCCGGTGGTCGTCGCGACCATGCCGTACTCGTCGAGCTGCGGCCGCAGGTGCGGCTGGCCGTCGCGCGGGCGATCGGAAACGAACAGGATGCGCCCGTCGCTCGCGTAGGCCGGGGCGACGTTGTTGGCATCGGCCGGCTGGAACGGGACCTTCGTGATCTGCGGGGCATCGCCGGGGCCGAGCCCGTCGATCTCGTAGAGCTGCCAATAGAAGGAGGTCTTCTGCCCCTGGCCCGGCGCGCCGACGACCATGCTGAAGAGGGCGCGGGTGCCGCTGAAGTGCACGCAGGGCTCGCGGACGGCGATCGAGCTCGCGCCCTGCAAGCCGGCTTCGCCGTAGCCGGCGGCCTCGGTCAGGTTCTTGAGCTTGCCGTCGCCGTAGCGGATCCAGAGGTCGCCGCCGCGCGCGGCGTGGCGCGGCTCGCCGAGGTGGTTGGCGAAGGCGGAGGTCACCGTGGCGACGTCGTTGGGCATCGGCACCTGGGTGACGAAGAGGATCGGATGGCTCGTCACGACCGTGGCGCCCGAGGCGCCGGAGCCGCCGCCGGAGCAGGCGGCCGCCAAGCAAGCTGCGGCGAGGGCAGTGACGCGCGCGTGCCGGCGGGTCGCCTTCTCGAGCTCGATGGAGCCGAGAGCCGCGGAGACTGCCGGGGAAAGGCCGGGGGCATGCACCGTCATCGAACTCGCGTTGCGGGCCATCGGCAGTTGCGCTCCGTTTACGTCCTATCCCTCGGATGTGCCGCCGTTTCGAGGGTCCGGGCCATCCCGTTCCCGACTGGCGTCCGGCGCCGTCCGGTTGGACGTCCGGGAAGGCTCCCGGTTTCACCTCGAATCGCCGGTTGGCTGCACCCGAGTACCGGGAGCGGGACAAGGTCTTTCGAGACCCGGCCGACCCTGCGGCGTCAGGCCTCCTTGCCGTGACACTTCTTGTACTTCTTGCCGCTGCCGCAGGAGCACGGATCGTTGCGACCGAGCTTCTCCGCCCGGTGCACGAAGGGCGCCTGTGGCGCGCTCGGAGCATGGTGCGCGCTGCGCCCGGTGCGGACGGCCTCGAGGAACTCCGCGGTGGTCGCTTCCAGCGCCCGGCGCATCTCGAAGGCCTGCGGCACGACCTGCGTCGCCTCCAGGTGATCCAGGTAGGCGGCCAGGACCACGGGGGCGTGCTCGGCCGAGCGCTTGGCGATCCGCCCTGGGAGCAGGTGCCCGACGATCGCGTGCAGGTCCTGGCCGTCCAGGTGCCGCGGCGCCTTGCCGAGGTCGTCGTAGCAGGCGGCGAGGAACGCCTCGGCGACCTCGCGCACCTCCGCTCCGGGGGCGTCGAGCGCTTGCGCCTGGGCCGAGTCCACGAAGGCGGCGAGCTCGAGCGCGACCTGCTTGTGGGGCATGTGCGGTCAGTCTAGCCACTCGCGGTGCTCGGCCTGTCTGCTCGCGCGGGACATGGGTGGGACTGCCGCACCCTGAGAACGTGTCGAGGAGTCCGTGCCGCGACATCGTCTGTAGCGTCAACAACGAACCTGTCAGCATGCATCCGGAGGCGGTTCGCCCCGTAGGTGAATTGACGAACGTGTCTTCCCGGAGCCGCCACAGGAGCCTTGGTGGGGCGTGAAGGATGGCCGGGTCGACCTCGTTGCCGACCGGATCGATTTCGAAGTCGACCGCAACCTAGCCCGCTGCACGCAGTCCTCGGTCCCTGGGTGAGATCGAAGCCGACATCCGCGCCTCCCAGGAGCATCGCCCGGATGGGCGACCCCGGGACGAGGTGTGAAAATGTTGATAGTTCTGCGTTTATGACTACACTTTCACACATGCTAGCGACCGATCGGATGCGGCTGCTGAGGCTGGCGCGCCGTCGCGACGTGATCACGGCCCGGGACGTCCGACGCGCCGGCATCCATAGCCAACAGATCACGCGGCTCGTGGCGGACGGCATCCTCGAGCGGGTCGCGCGGGGGCAATATCGCCTGGCCGAGCGCTCGATCACCGAGCACCACGCGCTTGCCCTGGTCGCGCGAGCCGTGCCGCGCGGTGTCATCTGTCTCACGTCCGCCCTCGGCTTCCACGGCATCGGAACCCAGCTCCCGTCCGAGGTCTGGATCTCGATCGAGCGTCGGGCGCGCACGCCCCATCTGCCACAGATCCCGCTGCGAGTCGTGCGGGTCAGCCCCGAGGCGTTCGCCGTGGGCATCGAGAGCCACCGGATCGAAGGAACGCCGGTGCGCGTGTACGGCGTCGCGAGAACCCTGGCCGACCTCTTCAAGTTTCGCAGGCACGTCGGCATCGAGGTCGCGATCGAAGCTCTGCGAGAGGCCTGGCGGGAACGAAGATTCACGATGGAAGCGCTGGATCAGGCGGCACACGTGTGCCGCGTCGAGCGCACCATGCGCCCCTACGTGGAAGCGGTGGTCTCATGAGCTCCGGCCTTGCCCGATCGGTGCAGGTCCGCCTGGTCCGCCACGCCAAGGCGCTGGACGTCGATCCGAACCTCGTTCTCGCCCGCTACGCCACCGAGCGCTTGCTCTACCGGCTCTCCCGATCGCAGCACGCCGAGCGTTTCGCAGGATCCTGGCTGCCCGCAGGTCCGTGGAGATCAGGAACGAGAGAGCGCGCTCGATCCGAGTGATAGAGTCTGCATCCGACCCCTACGCGAACTGGGACCGCCTACGTACCATCGACCCGTTGAGGTGACCCGTCATGACGCCCGAGCTCACATCGGCCGAGTACGTACGCGGGTACACGATCCGCGTGAGGTTCGCCGACGGGACCAACGTCGAGATCGATCTCGAGAGCGAGATCTAGGGCGAGTTCGAGCCCCTGAAGGACCCGGAGGTGTTCCGGCGGTTTCGGCTCGACAGGGAGCTGAACACGCTCACTTGGCCGTCCGGAGCCGACTTGGCTCCCGAGTTCTTGTACGAGAAGGCGGCTCGGCGGGCCGATGCGGCGGACGAGTCTTAGGGTGGCCCTTCGGGCGCCCGCCGAGCAGCTCACCTAGCCCACGTTACACGTAGGGCCGCGTCAGGTTGCGCGAGCCTTCGCGCGTGACCAGCAGATCGTCCTCGATGCGCACGCCCCCGAAGGGCGCCAAGCGCTCGATCAGGCTCCAGTCGAATTGCCGCGCCGACGGGCCCGAGCGGTGCTCGCGCAAGAGCATCTCGATGAAGTACACGCCGGGCTCGACCGTGAAGACCTGGTCGGGCTCGATCGTGCGCGTCGTGCGCAGGTAGGGGAACTGCGGCGGCGGCTCGACACGGCCGCCCTCGGGCGAGGCTTGGTGGCCGGCGACGTCGTGGACCTGGATCCCGAGGAAGTGGCCGAGGCCGTGGGGGAAGAAGGGCGCGCTCAGGCCCTCCTCGACGGCCGCTTCGCCGCCGCGGCGCAGGACGCCGAGTCGATGAAGGAGATCGGCGATCTTGACGTGCGCCGAGCGGTGCAGCTCGAGGTAGGGGAGGCCCGGCCGCACGGCGGCGCACAGCTCCTGTTGCAGCGACTCGACGCCGCGGATCAGCTCGGCGAAGAGCGGGTCGCAGCCGTCGCGGGTCCACGTGCGAGTGATGTCGGAGGCATAGCCCAGGTGGCGCGCGCCCGAGTCGATCAGGAGCACCCGCCCGTCGCGCACGTCGCGCTTGCCCGTGTAGTGCAAGGTCGCGCCCTTCTCGTCGAGCGCGACGATCGACTCGTACGGCAGGTCCTTGTCCGCGCAGCCGGCGGCCTGCACGTACGCGTGGTGGATCTCGAGCTCCGAGCGGCCCTGCTCGAAGGCTTCGCGCGCCGCGTGGTGCGCGCGGGCGGCGATCCGCTCCGCCTCCTCGATGCAAGCGACCTCGTAGGGCGTCTTGTAGCTGCGGTCCCAATCGAGCCGCGCGAGCAAGGCCGGCGGGTTGACCCACGAGTCGGCGACGCCGTGCTCGACCGCGCTCGCCGCGTCGTCCCCGACGAACGCCACCCGGCCGCGCGTCTCGACGCGCTTCCAGGCCTGCTCCGCCTCGCCGACCTCCTCCAGCTCGAACTCGCCCGCCCAGAAGGGGTCCCCGAGCGGCGCCTGCTCGTACCAGTAGTCCTCCGGCGCGACGCGCACGAGCTTCGGCCGTTCCCCCGGCCGTACCAGCATAAGGTGGTGCGGCCCCTCGAGCGGCACCCAGTGCGCGAAGTGCGGCGTCGAGCGGAACGGCGCGTCCACGTCGTCCGCGAAGTAGCGGAAGGGCGTCCCGCCGTGGATCACCAGCGCGTCGAAGCCCGTGGCCTCGAGCGCGGCCTGCGCCTTGCGGCGGCGCGTCGCAACGTGCTCGGCGTAGCGTTCGCGCATCAGCTCGGCCGCTCCATCATGCGCCGGATCGGCTTGACCAGGAGCACCATGATCACCGCCGCGCCCACACAGAACGCGCCGACGATCCCGAAGATTCCCGTCAGCGAGAAGTCCTCGTAGAAGCGCGCCACCGTCCCGCCCATGTAGTTGCCGACCGAGGCCGCCAGGAACCACACGCCCATCATCAGGCTGGCCACGCGCGCCGGCGCCAGCTTGGTCATCGCGCTCAGGCCTACCGGGCTCAGGCACAGCTCCCCGAGGGTGTGCAAGAGGTAGGCGAAGAAGAGCCACCACGGCGAGACCATGATGCCTCGTTGCGCCGCCTGCGCTCCGCCGATCAGGACGACGAAGCCCAATCCGACCAGGAGCAGCCCGATGCTGAACTTCGCCGCGCTCGAGGGATCCCTGCGCCCCAGCTTGATCCACAGCCACGCGAACACCGGGGCGAGCAGGATGATGAACAGCGGGTTGAGCGACTGGTAATAGCCCGACTCGAAGTCCCACCCGAAGACCTCGGTGTGGGTGAAGTCGCGCGCGAACAGGTTCAAGGTCGAGCCGGCCTGCTCGAAGGCCGACCAGAAGATCGCCGCGGCGACGAAGAGCACGGCGATCACGATCAGCCGCCGGCGCTCGGAGACCGTCCACTTGCCGCCGAAGAACAGCCAGCCGAAGAAGGCGATCACCGAGCCGAAGAGCACGAAGCCGAACCCGGTGCCGACGTTCTCCTCGGTGATCGTCACCGTCCCCGAGGAGACCAGGAGGAAGCTCGCGATCGCGAGCACGGCGGCGATCCCCAGCCCCGCCACCAGGATCTTCTTGCTGCGCGCCGCCTCGGCCGCGTCGGCCGGCGGCACGGGCTTTCGGCTCGCCGGAGACAGGTGCTTCAACCCGACCAGGTACTGGACCAGGCCCAGGAACATGCCCACCGCGGCCGCGGCGAAGCCCCAGTGCCAGGCCCGGTTGGGATCGATCTCCCAACCCGCGAGGATCGCCCGAAAGTCGTCGTTCTGCGCGAGCCAGCTGCACACCAGCGGCGCCAGGAAGGCGCCCATGTTGATCCCCATGTAGAAGATCGAGAATCCCGAATCGCGGCGCCGGTCGCTCTCGCCGTAGAGCTGCCCGACCATCACGCTGATGTTGGGCTTCAGGAGCCCGGTGCCGATCACGATCAGGACCAGCCCCAAGTAGAACGTGGTCATGCCGTGGACCGCGAGCGAGATGTGCCCGAGCATGATCACGATCCCGCCGTAGAGCACCGAGCGTTGCTGGCCCAGGAATCGGTCCGCCAGCCACCCCCCCGGCAGCGCGACGATGTACACGAGCGAGGTGTACACGCCGTAGATGGCTCCGGCCTTGTTCGCGTCGAACCCGAGCCCCCCGTTCGCGACCGCCGCGGTCATGAACAGGATCAGGATGGCGCGCATCCCGTAGTAGCTGAAGCGCTCCCACATCTCGGTGAAGAAGAGCGTCTGCAGCCCGCGCGGGTGCCCGAAGAAGCCGCGCGGCTCTCCTCCCGACCGTGGAGGCGTCAGCGCGGCTTTGTGGCCTTCCGGCGTGCCGAGCTGGGATGTGGGGTCCTTGACCATGGGAATCGGGTTTCCTTCTGTTCGCGGCGCTGGTGCCGCGGGGCCGTGCCTCGCTCCCTAGAGGTTCCGGCGGATGAACTCCGCCATCATGCCGTAGAGGTGCTTGCGCTGCGCCGGGTTCCCCACGTGGTGGCGGTTCCCGGGGTAGAGCATCAGCTCGAAGTCCTTCCCCGCCTGCTGCAAGGCGTGGGCGAGCTGGAGCGTGTTCTGCATGTGCACGTTCTCGTCGATCGTGCCGTGGATCAGGAGCAGCTTTCCCGAGAGGTGCTTCGCCGCGGCGATCACCGAGCTCTTCTCGTACCCCTTCGGGTTCTCCGCCGGCAGGCCCATGTAGCGCTCGGTGTAGATCGAGTCGTACAGGCGCCAATCGGTCACCGGCGCGCCGGAGATGCCGAGCTTGAAGCGCTCGGAGTGCGTGAGCGCATAGGCGCTCATGTAGCCGCCGTAGCTCCATCCCCAGATGCCGACCCGCTCCGGATCGGCGTAGCCCTGGGCAAGGAGCCAGTCCAGCCCGTCCTCGAGGTCGCGCAGCTCCTCCTCGCCGAAGTTCTTGTAGACGCCCGCCGCGGACACCAAGCCCTTGCCGCTCGCCGAGCGGTTGTCGCAGACCCAGATCAGGTAGCCCTCCTGCGCCAGCAACTGGTGGAACAGGAGGTTGAACCCGCCGAAGCGGTCGCGCACCTGCGGCGCGTGCGGGCCGGCGTAGGTGAAGCAGACCACCGGGTAGCGCCGCGCCGGGTCGAATCCGGACGGCTTCAGGAGCCAGCACTCCATCGCGAAGCCGTCGCGCGCCTGGACCTGGACGAACTCGCCCGGGCGCAGGCCGTACTGCGCGCCGAGCCCGTCGGGGACACGGTCGATCTCGCGCAGGAGCGCCCCGTCGGAGCGGTGCAGGGCGAGCCGGCCGAGATCGCGCAGCGAGGAGAACGAGTCGACGTAGTAGCGCTGGCTCGGCGCCATCGAGATCGAGTGGCTGCCGGCGCCCTCGGAGATGCGCGTCATCCCGCTGCCGTCGAGCGCGACGCGGTAGAGCTGCGCGCCCTTCACGTCGTCGCTGTCGGCGGTCACGTACACTGCGCCCTGCGACTCGTCGACGCCGTGCACCTCGTCCACCTCCCACGCGCCCTCGGTCAGGCGCCGCAGGAGCTTGCCCGAGCGGTCGTAGGCGTAGAGGTGGCGGTAGCCGTCGCGCTCCGAAAGCCACAGGAGCTTGCGCCCGCCGTCGAACCACCACGGGCCGTCGGTGGGCTCGATCCAGGCCGGGGTCTGGTCGCGGAAGAGGCCTTGCACCGATCCGCTCTCGGGATCGGCGAGCAGAAAGTCGAGCCAGGTCTGGATCCGGTTCTGCACCTGCACCACCACCGCCGAGGCGTCCGGTGTCCAGCCCACACGCACGATCAGCCGGTCGTCGATCGGGTACGCCGCCAGGTCCACCCAGCGCGGCTCGCCCCCCGCCGCGTCGACCACGCCCAACCGCGCGCGCGGGTTCGGGTCGCCCGCCTTGGGGTAGCGCATCACGTCGACCTCGGGGTGCACCCCGCGATGGTCGACGATCGTGTAGGTGGGCACCGGGGTTTGGTCGAGCGCGAGGAAGGCCAGGCGCCGCGAGTCGGGCGACCACCAGAAGCCCTGGAAGTTGCCGCGGCCGTAGATCTCCTCCTGGTAGACCCAGTCCAGCTTGCCGTTGAGCACGTCCGGCCCGCCATCGGTGGTCAGGGCGCGCTCGCCCGTGCCGTCTCTGGCCACGACGT
>DATKBQ010000427.1:0-11086 GCA_035546375.1 Planctomycetota bacterium
CTTGCGCCCTCAGGTGCGGCCCCCAGCCGCGTCGCAGGCGCGGCGCGTGAATCGGCTCACGGCGGCTTGCCGCGTGCGTCGAGGCCCGTTTGGAGGCGCGAGACCTCGAATTTGGCCTATCCGCTGACCGCCTTGATCTCCGACCTGCACGGCAACTGGCCGGCCCTGCAGGTGGCGCTCGCCGACGCCCGCGGGCGAGGGGTGGCGCGCCTGGTGTGCCTGGGCGACGTGATCGGCTACGGGGCCAAGCCGCGGGAGTGCCTGGAGGCGGTCATGGGCCTGTGCACGGACGCCGCGCGCGCCGAGGGGCTCGAGCCCGGGCTGTGCCTGCAGGGCAACCACGAGTACGCGCTCCTGAACTCCGCCGAGGACTTCAACCCGAACGCGCGCGCGGCGATCGAGTGGACGCGCGAGGAGCTCTCCCGCGCGCCCGAGCGTGAACGGGTGCTCGCGTACTGGGACTTCCTGGACGGGTTGGAGCCGCTCTTGGCCGAGGACGGCGCGATGTACGCCCACGGCTCACCGCGCGACCCGGTGCGCGAGTACCTCCTGCCGCGCGACGCGCGCGACGCGGCGAAGATGGGCGCGTGCTTCGCGCGCATGAAGACTCCTGCGGGCGAGCGGGCGCGGGTCTGCTTCGTCGGCCATAGCCACGTGCCGGGCATCTTCTACGAGGACGGGCGGTTCTACCGGCCGAAGACCACCGAGGGACCGTACGACCTCGGCGATCTCTCGACGACCCGGGCGATCGTCAACATCGGCTCGGTGGGCCAACCGCGCGACGGCGACCCGCGGCTCTCCTACGCGGTCTTCGACGGCCAGCACGTCAGCTTCGTGCGCCTGGAGTACGACGTCGCGCAGGCGCAGGCGGACATCCGCGGCGTGCGCGAGCTCCCCGACTACCTGGCCGTGCGCCTCGGGCGGGGCCAGTAGAGATGGAGAAGCGCCTCCCGCTCGCACTGGTCCTCTCCGTGCTGGTCATGCTGGCCTGGAGCTGGTACGCGGGCCGGAACGTACCCGAGGGCGCGCGGCGCGCTCCCGGCGCCGGCCCAGGCGCGCCGGAGGTGGCTCCCGGGCCCGGCGCTCCGCGCGCGCAAGCCCCTCCGGCGCAGCCGCCGCCGCCGGCGCAGCCGCCGCAGCTCGGCGAGCGCATCGCGGCCGAGGCGGAGGAGGAGCTGCGGCTCCAGGTGGGCGTCCCCGGCCAGCCGGGGTCGTACCTCGCGGTCTTCTCGAACCGCGGCGCGCTCTTGCGCGAGCTGAGGCTCGGGGACTACTACGACCGCGTCGGGCTCAGTGAAGAGGAAAAGCTCGATCCGGAGCACTGGACCCCACTGGCGATCACCGAGCCGCTCGGTCAACCCGGCGTCGGCTCGCTGGCCCTGCGCACGGTGCCGGGGACGCCGAGCGAGAAGCTGCGCCACGAGCCGCTCGACCAAGCCCTTTGGAGGATGCGCGAGCTGCCGGCGGACGCCACGGACGCGACCCAAGGCCCGGGCGTCGAGTTCGAGCTCGCGCCGGGCAGCGGCGTGCTCTTCCGAAAGCGCGTGCGCTTCCTGCTGGGGACGTACCGGATCCAGCTCGAGATCGAGCTGGAGAACCAGGCGCTCGAGAAGGCGGAGTCCGCCCCATTTTACCTGACGCCGGTGGAGGTCGTGCCGCCGGAGTCCGGCGACCCCTACTACCAGGAGCCGCAGGCGATCGCCGCGGGGCGCGCGGGCGGCGCGCGCGCCGGGGAGCTGCCGGATGCCGACACCGTGCCGCGCGACGACGGCGCGTCCCAGCTCGCGGGGGAGCTCAAGATCCCCGTCGCCTCGATCAGCTTCGGCGGCGCGCACAACAAGTACTTCGCCCTGCTCCTGCACCCCGCGGACCCCAGGGCCGCGGCCACCCTGGTCGGCGCGACCTGGCGCAGGCTGCGCAACGCCGAGTGGGCCGCGAGCCACCCCGCGCAGGCCCAGAGCGCCTGGCACTTCGTCGCCACCGATTTGTTGGTGCGACTCCAGATCCCGGAGCGGGGCCAGAGCGCGAGCTGGTCCTACGTCGTCTACGCCGGACCCAAGGACCCGGACGCCCTGGTCGCGGCGTATCCGGACTTCGAGAAGCTGGTGGAGATCGACCGCGGGTTCTTCAAGTCGATCGCCACGGCGCTCTTGGTGGTGCTCGGCTTCTTCGAGCGCGTCACCGGCAACTGGGGCGTCGCGGTCATCCTCTTGACGCTGCTCGTGCGCGTCCTGCTCTTCCCCGTGAACCGCCGCTCGCAGACCGCGATGGCGCGCTACCAGAAGAAGATGAAGCGCGTCCAGCCGCAGATCGAGGAGCTGAAGAAGCGCTACGCCTCGAATCCCCAGAAGCTGCGCCAGGAGCAGGCGGCGCTGATGCAGAAGGAGGGGGCGTTTCCCCCGCTCGGGGGCTGCCTCCCGGTGCTCGTGCAGATCCCGATCTTCTTCGGGCTGTTCCAGGCCCTGCGCACCAGCTTCGACCTGCGCCAGGCGCCGTTCGCGCTGTGGATCACCGACCTGGCGAAGCCCGACGCGGCGCTGGAGCTGAACTTCGACACGCATCTGCCCTTCATCGGCACGATCCAGTACCTGAACGTGCTGCCGATCCTGATGGTGGTCCTGTGGGTGCTGCAGCAGAAGACGATGCCCAAGCCCGCCGACGAGCAGGCCGCGCGCATGCAGAGGATGATGATGTTCATGCCCGTCTTCATGGGCTTTTTCCTCTACAACTACGCGGCGGGGTTGTCGCTCTACATGATCACGCAGTCGGTGCTGGGGATCGCCGAGCAGACGATCATCAAGCGCCACTGGCCGGTGGACGACGTCGAGCCGCCGAAGAAGACCGGCGGGTTCATGGCGCGCCTGGCGGAGAAGCAGAAGGAGCAGATGAAGCGCCTGCAGCAGCGCGAGGCGCGCAAGCGGGCGGCGCAGAAGAAGCGGGTGAAGAGCGTGAGTGGGGGGTGGTGGCGGCGGGGTGTCAGCGGTCGGGCCGGAGGCGCTTGCCGGCCGGCCGAAGGCGCTTGATAGGCCGGCTCGGGCGGGACGTGAGCGGTTCCCGGGTCGCAGGCGACTTGGTGAGGCGACAGGACCTACAGGGGCGCCCTTCGGGCGCTTTCGCGGCCGAGTACGGCCGCGAGATTCCGCGTCCGGTTCGGCCGCAGACGGCCGAACCTACCGCGGAATTCAGGGGTAGGAGCTTCGCGCCCGAGAGACATGTGGAATCGCGCAGGCGCGGCTGGAGGGGTCCTTCGTCGAGGGATCTGGGCCTGGCGGGAAGGCGGCACGGAATGTTCCCCGATTCAAGTCGGGACGCGGGCTGCGCTCGCATGGACAGTCGCGCAAGACCGGGCTCGTGGGCTCGTCTCGATTCGGCCTAGGATCGCCCGATGTCCGGCTCGACGATCGCCGCGGTCAGCACGCCGCCCGGGCACGCGCTCCGCGGGGTGATCCGAGTATCCGGCCCGCGCGCGCGCGAGCTGGCGCGCGCGGTGGCGCGCTGTCCCGAGCCGCCGGACCTCGCGCGGCGCGGGTTCTGGCGCGGTCGCTTCGACGACGGGCGGGGCGAGCAGCCGCTGCTCCTCTTGTGGATGCCCGCACCGCATTCGTACACGCGGGAGGACGTCGCCGAGTTTCACCTGCCGGGGAATCCGTACCTGCTGGACGCGGCGCTCGAGCGCCTCTTTGCGTTGGGTGCGGAGCCCGCGCGGCCAGGCGAGTTCACGCGGCGCGCGTTCGAGAACGGGCGCATCGACTTGCTCCAGGCGGAGGGCGTGCTCGCGCTGGTGCAGGCTGCGAACGAGTCCGAGCGGCGGGCCGCGGCGGCGCTGCTCTTCGGCGGGCTCGGCGAGCGCGTCACGCTCGTGCGCGATCAGTTGGAGGAGCTGCGCGCGCTGTGCGAGGCGAGCCTCGACTTCGACGAGACCGACACGCTCAGTGTGCCGGCGGCGGAGATCGAGGCGCTGGGGCGCAGGGCGCTCGAGGCCGTGGGGACCGCGCTTGCGTGGGAGGAGCGGCGCGAGCCGCTGAGCGCCCTGCCTCGGATCTCGCTCGTCGGCCTGCCGAACGCGGGGAAGAGCTCGCTCTTCAATGCGCTGGCCGGCGGCCCGCATGCGCTGGTCAGCGAGCACGCCGGCACGACGCGCGACGGCGTGGCCGCGATCTGGCGGATCGCCGGCGTCGATTGCCGGCTGGTGGACACGCCCGGGATCGCGGATGGCGATCTCGACGAGCCCGACCGGATCGCGCAGGAGCTGGCGCGCGCCGAGCATGCCTCGGCGGACTTGCTCCTGTGGGTCGTGGATGCGGCCGTTCCCGGCAACCTGCTCGAAGTCGCCGAGCACTTCGATGCGCCGAGGCTCCTCGCCTGGAACAAGATCGACCTGCCGGAGGCTCGGCCACGGCCGCCGGCGGAACTCCTGGAAAAAGAGCTCGCTTGGGCGGCCGTCTCGGCGCTCGAGGGCCGCGGGCTGGGCGAGCTCGGCGATCGCGCCGCGGCGCTGCTGGGGCTTGCCGGCGATTCGGGCCAGCCGGCCGGCGAGCCCCGACTTGGTCGCGAGCTCTCGCTCCGCCACCGCCATGCCCTGGAATCTTCGCGCCGCGAGCTGGCCGCCGCCCTGGAGCTGCTCGCCTCCGGCGCGCCCTTGGACCTCGCCGCCGAGGCGCTGCGCGCCGCGACCGACGCCCTCGACGACATCGCCGGCCGTACCACGCCCGAGGACCTGCTCGACCGGATCTTCGCGCGGTTCTGCCTGGGCAAGTGAGCGGCTAATCCCGACGCGGCCTGGGCCGGGGTGTCGGGCGCCGCGCCGGCCGGCGAGGCCTTGGTGCCCGTGGTGACCCCCGTTCCCGGGGGTGACCCGCGCGGGGGCGAGCCCGAAGGTGTTCCGGTCTGTCTTGACGATCTCATTGAAAGTTGTCGATTTTGGGTCCGAAATGAGGTTCGATGTTGACGATTCAGGCTCGGCAGCCTAGATATATTGACGATTCGGAGCGCAAGTTGACGAAAAGGTTGGATGTCCAGAGCCTTCGGAGCGCCATCGGTTCCTTGCTCGAGCGAGGCACCGGATTCAGCAGTGGCGAGCTCGCCGAGCAGACTGGCCTGTCGCGCCAAGCCCTCCAACGCCACCTCACCCGTGAGGTGAGGGAGGGCCGTCTCGTCCGCATGGGTCGCGGCAGGGGGACGCGCTACCACGCGACGGGCGAGGTGCCTTTCGACCGCCAGTTCGCCATCGCCGGCTTGGCGGAGCACACGGTCTGGCTCGAGTTGGAGGCCTATCTCGCGCGGACCGACCTACAGCGGACGCGCGCCGCGGACGGGATCCTGGCCTACGTCGTGACCGAGCTCGTCAACAACGCCATCGACCACTCGCGAGCGCCGAGCGTGCGCGTGCGCGCCGAGCGGCATGGGCAGCAGATCCGGCTGCGGATCGACGATCCCGGGATCGGCGCGCTCGAGAGCATCCGCAGCAGGCTGGGCCTCGAGAACCACCTACACGCGCTCCAGGAGCTGAGCAAGGGGAAGGTGACCACGCAGCCGGATCGTCACACCGGAGAGGGGATCTTCTTCGCCTCGAAGATGGTCGACCGCTTCGAGCTCGAGGCGAACGGTCTCGACTGGATCGTCGACAACACACTCCGGGATCAAGCGATTCGCGAAACGGAGCCTCGCCCGGGTACCCAAGTCGGCATCCGGCTCGACGCACGGACGCGCACGACGGCCCGGGAGGTCTTCGACAGCTACACGCATGACTTCCAGTTCGATACGACACGCTGCGTCGTGCGCCTCTTCGAGCACGGCACGTCCTTCGTCTCCCGCTCCGAGGCGAAACGCCTGCTCGCGAACCTCGATCGGTTCCGTGAGGTGATCCTGGACTTCCGCGGCGTGGAGGGCGTGGGCCAGGGGTTCGTCGACGAGGTCTTCCGCGTGTGGGCCCGCGATCATCCCGAGGTGACGCTGATCCCCGTCGAGATGAACGCGGCCGTCGAGTTCATGGTGCGGCGCGGGCTTCCGGAGATGGCGAGCGAGCGGCCGCGTCCCGTCCGCGAGTAGGGGAGGCTGTCCGCCAAGCTGTGGCGCTCGGGTCGTTCCGCGGCCGGCGACTCGGGCTCCGGGGTGGACGCAGGCTCCGACCTGCCCCAGGCGGGGCCTCCGGGGCCCCTCCGGGCCTACCGCCCCTCGCCGAAACCGAGCGTTGACACACAAGATCTTGCGTGCTTGGCTCTGCGCGGCCTGGGGGGTGGCCTGGGGGACCACGGCCGACCTCGCGCGCCGTCCATGAAGTGCCCCCGCTGCAAGGAGGACAACGACCGCGTCGTCGACAGCCGCGCCGCGGGCGACGGCAGCGCCATCCGCCGCCGCCGCGAGTGCCTGCGCTGCTTCCTGCGCTACACGACCTACGAGCGGGTCGAGGACACCCCCCTGCGGGTGGTCAAGAAGAGCGGCGAGCGGGTGCGCTTCGAGCGCGAGCGGGTGCTGGCCGGGATGATGCGCGCCTGCGAGAAGCTGCCGGTCACCACCGAGGCCCTCGACCGGGCCTCGGCGCGGGTCGAGGCGCGCTGCCACGAGGAGTACGACCGCGAGGTGCCGAGCTCGGTCATCGGCTCGTTGGTCATGGAGGAGCTGCGCCAGCTCCACCAGGTGGCCTACGTGCGCTTCGCCAGCGTCTACCGCGAGTTCAAGGACGTCAGCCAGTTCCTCGACGAGCTCAAGCCGATCCTCGAGAGCCGCAAGACGGAGGAGGTCTAGTGGCCCTGCGCCGGGTCAAGAAGCGCGACGGCCGCGAGGTGCCCTTCGACGAGTCGAAGATCGCCGCCGCCGTCGCCAAGGCCCTCGCCGCATCCGGCCACGAGGACCCCTCCTTCGCCGCCGAGGTGGCGGGCGTCGTGCGCATGGCCCTCGAGGAGCGCCACCCGGTTGCCGCCGTCGAGGGCGCGGAGCCCACCGTGCCCGAGATCGAGGAGATCCAGGACCTGGTCGAGCAGGCGCTGGTCGAGCTCGGCCAAGCCCCCGCCGCCAAGGCCTACATCCTCTACCGCGACCGGCGCGCGCGGATCCGCGAGGCGCTGAGCGTCCACCGCTCGCCGGCGGTGCGCCTGGGGGCGCGGGCCGCCGCGGCGCGCATCGAGGTCCAGGAGCTCGATCGGGCCTCGCCCTGGAGCAAGGGCCGGATCGTCGCCGCGCTGATGGGCGAGGCCGACCTCGCGCGCGAGCTGGCGGAAACCGTCGCCGCGCGCGTCGAGGAGCGCGTCTTCGCCTCCGGCCTGCGGCGCGTCACCACCGGGCTCGTGCGCGAGCTGGTGGACAACGAGCTGGTCTCCCTCGGCCTGGCCGAGGCGCTGCGGCGCCAGTCCCCGGTGTCGATCCCGGTCCACGACCTGCGCCGCATGCTCGAAGGCGGCGAGGAGCCGCTCGACGGCGGTCGCGCCGCCCTTCCCGAGCGGCTCTTTGAGCGCTCCGTCGAGGCCCGCGTCGCCTCCGAGGTCCTGCGCCGCTTCGCGCTCTCCGAGGTGCTCGCGTCGCCGGTCCTCGAGCGCCACTTGGCGGGCGACCTGCACGTCTGCGAGCTGGCGCGGCCCCAGCGCATGCTCTTCGCCGCGCTGCCCGCGGAGCTCTGCATGCGCGGCGCTCCCACGGCGGCCTCGGCCTTCGACCTGCTCGACGAGCTCGCTCGCCACGCTGCGGCCACCGCCTACGGAGCGCTGCTCGAGGACCCCGGAGCGGTGCTCCAGCCGCTCGCGCAAGGCGGCAAGCTGCTCGGCGCTTGGCTGCGCGCGCTCACGGCGACCGCGTACGCGGCCGGGCGGCGGATCGACCTCGGCCCCTGCGGCGCGCGCTACGCCGCGCTAGGCGCGCGCCTGGTCGACGAGCTGGCCGAGCTCGAGGAGGGACCCTACGCGCCGCGGCTCTTCGCCTGCGACGAAGAGCTCGAGCGCTGGGCGGGCGGCTCGGCCGAGCGCGACGCGGCCCCCCAGCGCAACGCTGCCATCGACCGCATGCTCGCGGCCGGTCGCCTCGTCCCGGTCTGGCACGGCGCGGGCGAGCGTTTCGCCGCGCCCGGCTGCCACCGCCTGCACGGCGAGCGCGCCGCGATCTACTGCGGCGGCGCCGTGGCGCTCAACCTGCCGAGGCTCGCGCTGCGCGCGGGGCCGTGGCGCGAGGACCGCGTGCTCGAGTCCCTCGCCGACCTCTGCGCCGACGCCGTCGCCGCCCTGGCGCAGCTCTCGGCCTTCCAGCAGAGGACCCGCGCCGCGCGCCAGGGCGAAGCGCGCGGGCGCGGGGGCTACGCGATCGTGCCGGTCGGCCTGCGCGAGGCCCTGGCCTTGATCGGCGACGGCGAGGTGCGGCCCGAGCAGGGGGCACGCCGCTTGGGCCTCGCCCTCGACGCCTCGCGCCGCCACGCGCAGCGCGCGCACCTCTCGCTGGTGCTCTCGCCGAGCTTCGGCGAGCGCGCCCGCGCGCGCTTCGCGGAGCTGGACGGGCGCTCGCCGCAGCACGCCCAGCGCCTGCTCTTCGACGAGGGCGTCGGCGCCGCCATCGCGCCGGGCGAACCCTATGGCGCCGGCTACCGGCTCTCGCCGATTCCCGGCTGGGTGCCGTGGGCGGCCGAGGCCGAGCTGTGCACGAGCGTGCCGGCGGGCGCGCTCGAGCCCTTGCCCGAGGAGCGCTCGCGCGGCGAGCGCTGCTCGCTGGCGGAGAGCTGGCGGCGCTTCGCGCGCCTGCGCGAGCACCCGCTGCCGGCGCCGCTGCACGCAAGCGACCAGGCGAGCGGCACGTCGCCGCGCGCCGCGCCCCAGGCCCGGCTCTTCGCCGACGCCGGACAGGACGACGACGCGGAGGCGCGCGCGCGCGCCGCCGAGCTGGAGCTGGCTCCCTGACGGGGACATCGATGCGCCTGAGACGACTCGAGCTGTTCGGCTTCAAATCCTTCGCCGACCGCACCGCCCTGGAGTTCCAGGGCACGCTGACGGGCATCGTCGGCCCCAACGGCTGCGGCAAGAGCAACGTGGTCGACGCGGTGCGCTGGGCGCTCGGCGAGCAGCGGCCGACCTCGATGCGCGGCGGCGAGATGGCCGACGTGATCTTCAAGGGCTCCGTCAGCCGGCCCGCGATGGGCGTGGCCGAGGTCACGCTGGTGCTCGACAACGAGAACGGCTCGCTCGGCGAGCGCGGCAGCGAGGTCGCGATCACCCGCCGCGTCTTCCGCTCCGGCGAGGGCGAGTACCTGATCGACGGCGAGCGCGTGCGCCTGAAGGACGTGCGCGACATGCTCTACGACACGGGCCTGGGCAGCCGCGGCTACGCGGTGCTCGAGCAGGGCCGCATCGACGCGGTGCTCTCGGCCAACCCGCTGGACCGCCGGGCGGTCTTCGAGGAGGCGGCCGGGATCAGCCGCTACCGCCAGCGGCGCAAGGAAACCGAGGCGCGGCTCAAGCGGGTCGAGGCGGACGTCCTGCGGCTCGACGACGTCCTGCGCGAGCTGGGAACGCGCGTGCGCTCGCTCAAGATCCAGGCCGGCAAGGCCGAGCGCTACGTCGCCGCTCGCGACGAGTGGCGCGCCGAACGCTCGCGCGCGCTGCGCCACCGCCTCCTGCAGCACCGCACGAGTCTCTCGCGCCTGGCGCGCGAGATCGCGGCGCTCGAGGCGCGCGACCGAGAGCTGCGCGAGTTGCGCTCGGGCGGCGAGAGCGACGTCGCCCAGCGCCAGCGCGAGCAGCTCGCGCTCTCGGCCGAGGTCGACCGCCTCTCCGGCGAGGTGGCGCGGCTGGCCGGCGACGTGCGCGCCTGCGACGAGCGCCACGCCCAGCTCCTGGCGCGCGCGAAGGGCGCCCGGGCGGCCTCGGCCGAGGAGTCGACGCGGGCGCTGGAGCTCGCGCGCGCGCTGGAGCTGCGCGAGGCGGAGGCCGAGACCCTGGAGCAGCGCGCGCGTTCTCTGGGCGAGGAGCTCGCGAGCCAGCGCGAGCGCGCCGCCGCCGAGACGGAGCGCCTGGCCGAGGCGCGCGCCGCATGGAAGTCGGTGCGCTCGCTCTGCGAGCGCCAGAACGAAGCCGTGCTCGGCGCGCTGCACCAAAAGACCGAGGCCCGCAACTCGCTCGTGCACCTGGACGAGGCCCGCAGCCGCCTCGCGGAGCGCCTAGCGCGCCTCGACGCGCGCCTCGACGACGGCCGCCGCGCGGCGCGGGAGCTCGGCGCGGTCACGGGCGAGGCCGAGGAACGCCGCCGCTCGTCGGCCGGCGAGCTGGAGCGCGCCGAAAGCGAGGCCGCGGCACTCGCGGCAGCCCGTGGAGCCCTCGAGCGCGACGCCGCCGAGCTGCGCCGCTCCCTCGCGCGCCGCGAGCTGGAGCGCGCCCGGGCCTCGAGCCGCATCGAGGCCCTGCGCGACTGGGAGCGCGAGCGCGAGGCCTTGGAGACCGGCGCGCGGGCCCTGCTCGCGGGCCAGGCGGCCGGCAACCTGCCGGGAGACGCCGGCGCGCTCGCCGGCCTCGTCGCCGACCACTTGCGCGTCTCGACGCACCTCGCGCGCGCGCTCGACGCGGCGCTCGGCCCGGCGGCGCTGGGCTTGGTCGCCGCCAGCCCCGAGCTGGCCGGCGCGCTCTTGCGCTGGCTGCGCGCGAGCGGCGAGGAGGGGCAGGTACGGCTCTACGTGCCCGGCACGCTCGGATCCGCGCCGGCCGCGCGCGCCGCCGACGGCGAGCTCCTCGGGAAGGTCGAGGGCGCGCTGCTCGACGCAGTCGAGGTCGACCCCGGCTTCGAGCCGCTGGCGCGGCTCCTGGCCGGCGACGTCCTGATCGTGCGCGACCTCGAGCGCGGGCTCGAGCTGGTGCGCGAGCGGCCCGAGTGGCGCTACGTGACGCCCGAGGGCGAGCTGGTCGAGGCCGCCGGCGTGCTCGGCGGGCGGCGCGAGATCGCCCAGGGCGCGGTCGGCCGCCGCGCGAGCGCGCGCGAGCTCGAGATCGAGCTGGCGCGCCTCGAAGAGGCGCTCGCCGGGGACGCGGGACGCTTGGCCGCGCTGGAGCGCGAGCTCGACGCCGCCGAGGAGCGCGGCTCGGGCCTCGCGCGCGAGCTCGAGGCGCGGCGCGCCTCGCTCGCG
>DATKBQ010000428.1:0-3970 GCA_035546375.1 Planctomycetota bacterium
GTCGACGGCGAGGGCGGCCGCTCGAGCGCTGCGCTGACGAGGATCCTCCCGAACGACGGGCATCACCGCTTCCACGGCCGGATCCACGAGCAGGTCGTGCGCATCGACGGCGAGAGCGAGCGCGAGCCGCTGCGCGCCGACTGCGCGCTCGAGGTCCTGCACCACGGCTACGCGGCGCGCGAGATCGAGCGGCGCTCGAAGCTCCAGCGCAACGTCGGGCTGCTCGAGCGCGCCCTGGGAGACGAGCCGGAAGTTGGCTACCTCTGGTTCCAGCTTGGGCGTACGCGTGCGCTCGCGAGCGACCACGCCGGGGCGCTCGAGGCCCTGGAGCGCGCGCTCGAGCGCTGTCCTGACGATGCCGCCTGGGGCGTGCAGGCGCTCGAGACCGGCGCCGGTGCCCTGCGCGCGCTGGGGCATTCCGAGCAGGCGCTCGCGCTGCTCGATGGCGTCGCGGCGAGCGTTCCCGACCGGGCGGATACCCGGTTCCTCCTCGCGCTGCTCCAGCTCGACACCGGCCGGCTGGACCAGGCCGAGCACGGCTTCCTGCGTTGCCTGGAGCTGGCCGGCGCGCCCGTCGGAGCGGCGGAGTCCGACGCTTCGGCGTCGACATGGGCCCCGGCGCACAACCTCGGCGTCATGCACGAGTGCCTGGGACGCCCGGCGGAGGCCGAGCACTGGTACCGGCGCGCGCTCGAGCTCCACCCCGGCCACGGGCCGAGCGCAGAGGGGCTCGCACGCCTGCGGGCCGCTCCGTCGGCGTCCTGAGGGGGCCGCGCGAGCCCTACACGCGCGCGCCGCCATCGGCTATGTTCCCCGCGCCCCGGGATCGATGCGCGCCGCCATGAACCTCTTCTGCCGCCTGCTCGGGCACACCTGGGTGCCGGCGAGCGAGACCCCGAAGACGAGCTGGAACGTCGACAAGACCGGGCTCCTGCTCGTGCCCACGTCAGCCGGCGAGCCGAGCTTCTACGAGCTCTGCGCGCGCTGCAAGGAGCGGCGCGAGGTCCCCTCGACGCTCCGTGGGCGGCCGAAGGCCTAGTCAGCGCGCCGTCCAGGCCCCGGCGATCACCGCGCGCAGCTCGGGCGTGTCCAGCCTGAAGTTCTCGCCCGGCGCGGGGCCGACGAACCACTTCCAGAGGAACGCGCCGCGCAGCCAGCGCTCCTCGCGCGCCAACTCGTCGAGCGCGATGCGCAGGCAGCTCGCCTGCAGCGCCGCGGCGCGCTCGCGGTCTCCGGGCGCGGCGCTCGCGTGCGCCCAGGGCTCGCGGGCCGCGGCGAGCGAGCAGTTGTAGCCCAGCTCGGTGAGCACCACCGGCTTGCCGGTGCGCTCGTGCACGGCGCGCATCCGCGCCAGGGCCGCGCGCCACCCCGCGCGCAGGTCCTCCTCGCCCGGCTGCTCGAGGTCGCTGAGCGGGAAGTAGCCCTGGACTCCGATCGCGTCGAGCGCGTCCCAGAAGGGCACGCGCTCGAAGTGCGTCCAGTTCGCCGCGTAGGTGAGGCGCGCGGGGGTGACCGCCCGCACCGCGGCGATGACATCGCGCCACTCGGCCTCGCAGTCGGCGAGGCCGTCCAGCTCGTTCCCGACCGCGAAGGCATCCGCCTCGCGCGCCGCCGCGGCGAGCTGCACGATCCACTCGCGGTACAGCTCGAAGAAGCGCCGCCGCTCCTGGGGATCCGCGAAGGCGATGTCGCCGCGCGAGCGGAAGCCGCTCCCCCACTGAGCCAAGTGCGGCGTGACCAGGATGGCGATCCCGCGCGAGCGCGCCTCGCGGATCGGCCGCGCGACGATCTCCGGCGGCCGCTCGGGATCGATCGGCCGCCATTCGACCCTCCCGTCTCGCCGGATCCGGCCGTAGGGATGGATCGCGACCCAGTTGACCCCCAGCGCCGCGAGCCGCTCCACCTCCGGCCCGAAGCCGTCGCTCGCCCACTCGCGCCCGTTGGTCTGGCACGAGATGGTCATGCCGTGCACGAGCGTCGCGTCGCCCGCGGCTGCCGGCTCGCCACCCGCGCCGCCCAGCGCGAGCAGCGCGATCGCCGCCGCGCCGCCGAGCATCGACCACCCGCCCATCGCCGACGGTTCTAGTGGCACCCCGCGCGGGCGGCAAGCGGGGCATCGACGGTGTGGTAGAGGTGGACGCCGGAGGGCCGGCTTCTACCTCCCCTGGGCCTCCCCTTAGCCGGTCGTCAGGGGGGGGCTCCCGGCGCTGCGGCGGCAGGCGGTGCCTTCGAGCGTCGCCACGAGCCGATCCCCTTCCATCTCAGCACGGTCGATCCGGAAGCAAGTGCGATCCACTTTGCATCCGACTCGGAACGCGCCTGCGCGCCGAAACCGGCGGTACGAGGACGGTCGGCTCCCACCGACGGAACGTCGACCGCCAGCAGGGAAGGATCCTCGGCCGAGGCAGCCATTGAGGTCCAACCTCGACCGCGAGACGCCGCCCGGATTCGGATTGCATCCCCGTCCCGGCTGGTCGATAGTAGGCTGTCTGGTACAGATCCATATATCTGTACGAACCTCGAGGAGTACGACGTGGCCGACAAGAACAGCAAGGCCGGCGCGAGCGCGCGGGTTCCCTTCACTGCCGCCCGGGCGAGGCTGCCCGAGCTCGTGGACCGGGCGCGCCACCGCGGCGAGCGGACCGTGATCCAGCGCTACGGCCGGGACGTCGCAGGGATCGTCTCGCCGGAGGACGTGGAGCTCCTGGAGAGTCTGGAGGACAGGCTCGACCTGGAGGCCGCGCGGGTGGCCCTTCGGGAGGACCCCAAGGGCACCCCCTGGGCCACCGTGAAGAAGCGCCTCGGCCTCTAGGTGTCCTGGCAAGTCCGCATCTCCAAACCTGCCGAGCGCAACCTGAAGAGCCTGCCCGGCAGTGTGCAGCGGCGGGCCGCCGGCGTGATCGAGGCGCTGGCAAAGGACCCGCGCCCGCCAGGGTGTAGGAAGCTCGGCGGCAGCGATGATCTCTACCGGATGCGCCTCGGCGACTACCGGCTCGTGTACCAGGTTCGCGCCCGCGAGCTCCTCGTGCTGGTGGTGATCGTCCGCCCCCGGGGTGACGTGTACGAGAAGCTGAAACGGCGGCTGCGTTAGTCGGAGCACTCGCCACGCGATGGCCCTACGCCGACCTCGGCCGGAGCGTTCGCCGGCGTTCGGCTCGGGGCCGCCGTGGCGCACCCGGAGGGACTCGAACCCCCAACCCTCGGTTCCGAAGACCGATGCTCTGTCCAATTGAGCTACGGGTGCTCCGGGCGGCGAGGATGGCGAACGGGGGCGACGGGCGCAATGCGCGGAGGCGGCAGACGGGCTGCTAGGATCGCTGCGCATGGGGATCGCGCTCGTGGTGCTGGTTCCACTGCTCGCGGCTGCGCAGGAAGCGCCGGCGGATCGAGCGGCGGAGCTGTGGCGGGCCGGGCGGCGGGCGGAGGCGATCGAGGCGGCGCGGGCGGAGCTCTCGCGGAGGCCGGAGCCGGCGGGGCTGCGGCGGCGGGTGGCGGAGTGGGAGGTGGCGGTGCACCGCTACGAGGCCGCGCTGGCGGACTTGGAGCCGCTGGGGCCGGAGGTCGACGCGCTGCGCGGAGAGGCGTTGTTCCGGCTCGGGCGGTACGAGGAGGCGTTGCAGAAGCTCGATGCGGGCGATCCGCTGCACGCCCTGATGCGGGTGGATGCGCTGTGGGCGCTTGCGAGGTTCGAGGAGGCCGACGCGGCGCTGGAGGAGGCGGCGGGCGTGGTCGGCAAGGAGGACAGCAGAGTGCTCTCGCTCCAGGGGCGGCGGCTGGCGCGCATCGGGCGGCCTGCGGAGGCCGCGGAGGCGTTCCGCGCGGCGTTGGACAGGGACCCGCTGCTCGCGGAGGCGCTGTTCGGGATCGGGCAGGCGCTGTTGCGCTCGGGCGAGCGCGAAGCGGGGCTGGCGGCGCTCGAGCGGCACCGCGCGCTCCTGCCTTTGCTCGACGCGCTGGACTTCGCGCGGCG
>DATKBQ010000429.1:0-2947 GCA_035546375.1 Planctomycetota bacterium
GGGAAGTCCATGCGCATCACTCGCTTCCAGGCCTTGCCCCCCTACCTGCTCTGATCCCCTCCGATCTCCTCACCGCGATTCAGCCAGATCACGCCCGCCGGCGGAGCCCCATTTGCTACCCACTTGTAGTTGAGGAGAGCCCCTCTTTTCCTCCTTCGCCCGCTCCTCGTTCAGCACGAACAGCCTGTCGACGATCTCGTCCTGGAAGGCTTCGATGGTTTTCGCCTCTTCCTCGTCGATCGAGTCGCGGAAGGACGGGACCCGGGGCGCGAGGTCGTCCCAGCCGTAGGCGGTGAGGACGGCGCGGTCGAGGTCTTCGTGGAGGCGGCGGAGCCGCTCGATGGGCTCTTCGGTGACCGCCGGGTCCTTGAGCAGGTTGGAGGTCTGGGTGAGGCCCTGCCAGGTCTCCTCCATGAAGGCGGCGCGGGCCTCGTACAGCTCGCGGCCGATCTCCTCGAGGGCCGGGATCTCGGCGCGGGGGTCGGGCTCGGGGAAGGGAAAGGTCTCGAAGCAGTCGGAGGGCGAGTAGTTCATCCGCTCCTCGAGCGTCGAGGACAGGAGGCGGGCCCAGGGCTCGTGGACGCGGGACTGGAGGACGGCGAAGGCGGTGTGGTGGGCGAAGGGATAGACGCAGAGCTTGTGCGAGAAGATGCGCTCGGTGGGCTGGAAGGCGAAGACGAGGTGCTTCGAGACGAGGGAGTTGACGAGGCAGCGGGGGAGGGGGGCGATGGCGCGGTAGAGCGCGGGCGCGACCTCGCCGAAGCGCCACCAGTACTTCTTGCGCACGGCGCGCTTGTTCCGATCCCGATCGGGCTTCACCTTCTCGCGCACGATCTCGATCAGGTCCGACCACCGCTCGGCGTCCTCGAGGCTCATCTCGCCGAACGAGATGACGTAGCGGTCGTGCTCCTGGCGGGGATGGGTGTTGACCTCGGAGCCGCCGAGGTAGGGGAAGATCCGCTCGGCGTTGCGCGCATCCCGGGCGACGAGCTCGTCGCGCTCCTCGGGGGTGAGCGTGAAGCCCATGCCGAGGACATAGCTGCCCACGTAGCTCGCGCCGGCGTTCGCGCTCAGGCGCTGCGGGTCGGCGCGCTCGGGCTTGGGGCGCAGGCGTGAGCTGAGCGCCTCGACCCGCTCGCCGTCGAGATGCCGGGCGCGGATCGCGCGCGCGGGGCGGCCCTTCGCGGTGTGCACCACCGCGACCGCAACCGAGGCGTCGCCGGGCCACGGCATGCTGCGCACCGCGTCGTAGATCTCGTGGCCGTTCTTCGCCAGGTGCTGGAGGCCGGTGGCGCGGGTGTCGCCCTGGGCGATCGTGTTCGTGGCGATCAGGCCGATCGCGCCGTGGCGGCCGAGGAGATGGTCAGCGCGGCGGAAGAAGTGGGCGACCAGGTCGGCGTTGCCGTGGGCGCCGGTGTGGATCGTCTTGAGCCAGTCGAGGTAGTTCGGTCCGCCCGCGGCCGTGATCTGGTTCTTGCCCGCGAACGGCGGGTTCCCCACGAACCCATCCACGAACGCCGCCCGGTTCACCTCCCCCTCCGCTGGATCCTCCAACGGATCCGGCCGTTCCGCGTAGAACACCTCGGGCAGCTCGAGCATCCAGTGGAAGGGTGTGACCTGCGCGCGAAGGTCGGCGGCCATCTCGCGCAGCTCCGCGAGTGCCTCCGCTGATCGACTGTGCTCTGGGCGCTCGCCGCCCTGGAGCCACTGCTGGACCAGCTCGGAGCGGAGGCGACGCTCGGTCTCGCGTTCTTTTGGCTTGCTCTTCGCGAAGAACGCGCCGACCAGGACGTCGGCGACCAGACGCACCTTCCACAGCGCGTCGTCGGCGTCCTCGAGCAGGCGCTGCTTCTCTCTGCGGGGATCGGGGTGCTCCTCGTCGTCGAGGGCGCCGATCTCCTGGCGCAGCCCGATCGCCTCGTCGAGCGCCTCCTCGAGCAGTTGCGAGACGAGCCCCAACTGCACCTGTCCCTGCTCCTTCGGCTGCCAGTGGAAGGCCCGCACCTGGTCGAAGTCGACACCCACCAGCGAGTCGCCGCAGCGCAGGGCGTGGTCGACGAAGGTGAAGGGGAGATCACGCGAGAGGGTGACCAGCCACAGCGAGAGCTTGGCGAGCTGGACGGCGAAGGGGTTCTTGTCGACCCCGTAGAGGCAGCGCTGGGCGACCAGGCGGCGGGCGTGGGTGACGGCGTCCTCGTGCCCCGTCGCCATGTCCTCGAGCCGGCCCTCGCGGGTCCAGGCGGCAATGACTTGATCGGCGAGCGCGCGGCAGGCCTCGACCAGGAAGGCGCCCGAGCCCATCGCCGGGTCGCACAGCTTGAGCTGGAGCAGGCGCTCGGAGGAGGGCTCCTCCCCCATGCAGGCCAGCAGCGGCTCGAGGGTCTTCTTGACGATCGGCGCGGAGAGCGAGCGCGGGGTGTAGTGGCTCGAGGTGCGGCGGCGCTCCTCGCCGGGCTGGAGGACGAGGCGGCCGGCGCGGGCGAGCGATGTTCCGCGGAGGCGGTGCTCGGCGAGGACGCGGTCGACGGGTTCGGGCTCGCCCGGCGGCTCGGCCCCGGATGCGTCGGTGCCCAGGTCGGCGACTCCACCGGCGCTTCCGCCGGCGCTTCCGCCGGCGCCTCCGCCGAGCGCTTGGGTGAGCGCCTCGGTCAAGGCGTCGGCGAGCTCGGCGCTCTTCGCCTTGGTGAGCCCGGTGCGCTCCTTGATCCACTTCGCCCGGCGGCTCTTCGGCAGCTCCTCGAGCTCGGCGCGCTCCACCCACACGCGGTCGGGGCCGAGGCAGGCGGCGGTGCTGGCGACGCGGCAGACGTGGTAGCCCATCAGCGCCTCGTAGACGCTGCCGATCTGCTCGACGTCGAGCGCGCGGTAGGAGAGGCGCTGCCCCTCGAGCACGAGGAGCTTCTCGAGCACGCGGTAGACCGTCTCGTCGTCGATCGAGGGCACGCGG
>DATKBQ010000430.1:0-2043 GCA_035546375.1 Planctomycetota bacterium
CGCCGGCAAGGCGCCGCGGGTCGGTCGCGCCCGAGCGCCGCTCAGGCCCGGCGCGTGCTCTCCAAGTAATAGAAGAGCGCGAGGGCCGTGAAGGCGTCGCGGATGCGGCCGGCGGCGAGCAGGCGCTCGACCTCGGCGCGCGGGAAGGTGCGCACGAGGATCTGCTCGGACGGGTCGGGGTCGGGCTCGAGGGAGCGCGCGCAGTCGAGGGCGGCGAAGGCGTGGACCCAGTGCGGGCTAATGCCGTTCGTGGGGTAGAAGCCCGGCAGCTCGATCAGGCGGCCGGCACGGACGCCGGCTTCCTCGCGCAGCTCGCGCAACGCGGTCTCGCTCGGGCTCTCGCCCGCGGCGATGCGGCCGGCCGGCACCTCCCAGTGGGTGCGGCCGTGGGGGTAGCGATACTGCCCGATCAGGACGATCGAGCCGCCCTCGAGCACGGGCACGACCACCACCGCATCGGGGATCTCGAAGACGTGGTACTCCTGCGGCGCGCCGCCGCGCAAGAGCACCGTGTCGCGCCGCAGCGCGCACCAGTGCGAGTCGTACACCCGCTCGGAGCCCTGCACCTCGAAGGGCGGGAACGGGGGCGGGTCCTCGGGGATGCGCGCCTGGCCGTCGCTCATCGATGTCCTCGCTCGGCGTGCGCCTCGGGCACGCCCAGGGCGTCCAACCAGATCGCTCGATAGCGCTCGAGCATCCGCGCCAGGAGAAAGCGCCGCTCGACCTCGCGCCGGTTCGCCGCGCCCAGCTCCCGGCGCAGGTCGGAATCGTTGGCGAGCGCGTCGAGCGCGCCGGAGAGCCGCTCGACGGCCCCCTCACCGGGCGCCACGACGAATCTCCGCTGCTCTTCCGGCAGCATCGCGCGCACGTCGCCGACGTCGGTGGCGGCGACCGGCAGCGCGCTGGCCATCGCCTCGAGCAGGGCGATCGGCATCTGCTCGGTGTCCGAGGAGAGCGCGAAGACGTCCATGGCGCGGTAGTGCCCGCGCGGGTCGGCGACGTGTCCCGCGAAGTGCACGCGGCCCGTCAAGCCCGGGCCGAGCGCCAGCTCCTCGAGCGCCGCGCGCTCCGGGCCGTCGCCGAGCAGCAAGGCGTGCGTGTCGCGCTCTGCTCTCAGCGCGCCGGCGGCGAGCAGGAGCCGCGCGAAGTTCTTCTCCGGCCGCAAGTGCCCGACGGCGCCGATCACCAGCGCCGGCTCGGGGATCGCGAGCGCGCGCCGCAGCGGCAGGTTGCGGTCGGCCGGGGCGTAGCGCGCGGCGTCGATCCCGTTGGGCACGTAGGCCACCTTCTCGGGCGAGAGCCCCCACAGCTCGAGCGCGATCCGCTCGAGGGTGCGCGAGATCACCACCACGCGGCGCGCGCCGGCCAGCGCCAAGCGCCGCAGGAGCACGCGCCGGCGCTTGAAGCCCGCGACCTCGTCGGGCCGGAAGCCGTCCTCGTGGTGGACCAGCGGCAAGCCGAGGCTGCGCGCGGCGAGCGCGGCGTCTAGCGCGCCGAAATTGTAGGTCAGGACCAGGTCGGGCTGCTCGCGCACGAGGAGCGAGCGCATGCGCAGCACCGTGGCGGGCGAGCCGGCCTTCGGCGGCGCCTCGATCAGGCGCGCCGCGCCCTCCGGCAGGAGCTGCGCCGCGTCCACGCGCCCGTCGAGCGCCGTGATCGCGTGGTCGAACTCGGGGCCCAGGCCCGCGATCAGCGCGCACGTGCGCACCTGCGGCCCGCCGGGGGCGAAGGTCGAGAAGACGTGAAGGAGGCGGAACGGCGGCGGCCTCATCCGCGCCCGTCCGGCCCGGGCCGCGCGGCGTGCGGCGCGCGCACGGCCAGCTCGAGGAAACGCTCGCGGTCCTCGACCGGGCGCCAGCCGAGGCGCTCGCGCGCCGTGCGCGAGTCGACGCGCGCGCGCAGCCGGCGGCTCTTGATGTCGCGCCAGGAGGGGAAGGGCCCCGGCCGGCGGCCGGCGAGCTTGACCAGCCACTTGCCGATCTCGAGCGCTTGGCTCAGCCAGAGCGGCCGCGGGTGGAAGTGGAGCGCGCGGCCGCTCGCGCG
>DATKBQ010000431.1:0-6092 GCA_035546375.1 Planctomycetota bacterium
GGCAGCGGCGTCGTGGTCGCGGGCGGCATGGAGAGCATGACGAACGCGCCCTACCTGCTGCCGAAGATGCGGGGCGGCGCCCGGCTCGGGCACGCGGAGGTCAAGGACCACATGTTCCTCGACGGCCTCGAGGACGCCTACGACACCGGCCGCCTGATGGGCACCTTCGCCGAGGACTGCGCCGAAAAATACCAGTTCACGCGGGGTGAGCAGGACGCCTACGCCCTCGCCTCGCTCGACCGCGCGCTGGCCGCGGGCGAGGAGGGCCGCTTCGGGGCCGAGATCGCGGCCGTCAGGATCGAGACGCGCAAGGACGAGATCGAGGTCACGAGCGACGAGCAGCCGCGCACGGCGCGCCCCGACAAGATCCCGCAGCTCAAGCCGGCCTTCCGCAAGGACGGCACCGTGACGGCGGCCAACGCCTCCTCGATCTCCGACGGCGCCGCGGCGCTGGTGCTGATGCGCGAGAGCCGGGCGACAGCCGACGGCGCCACCGTCCGCGCCCGCATCCTCGGTCACGCGAGCCACGCGCAGGAGCCTGGCTGGTTCACGACCGCGCCCGTGCCGGCGATCCGGAAGCTCCTGATGAAGCTCGGCTGGACCGTCGAGGACGTCGACCTCTGGGAGGTCAACGAGGCCTTCGCCGTGGTCCCGATGGCCGCGATGCGCGAGCTCGGCATCCCGCACGAGAAGCTGAACGTCAACGGCGGCGCCTGCGCGCTCGGCCACCCGATCGGCGCGAGCGGCGCCCGTATCCTCGTGACCCTGCTCCACGCGCTCGAGGAGAAGGGGCTCAAGCGCGGCATCGCCGCCCTCTGCATCGGCGGCGGCGAGGGCACGGCCGTGGCAATCGAGCGCGACTGAGCGAGGCGCTGCTTACGCCGGGCAGTCGCCGGAAGCGAGTTCGCCGCGCATGATCTGCGACAGAGTCTCCACCAGCCCGCTGTCTTCGGCGGCGGTGGGCCGGTATTCCGCTTCGAGCGCCGTTCGATGCGCGCGGCGCAGGCGGTTGCCGAGCTCGGCGCTGGTGTAGGCGGCCATCTCGTCGGCCATCCCGAGAACCTCGTCCTGCGTCGCCTCCGCCAGGCGCGCGAAGACGGCCGAGCGTTGCTGGAAGGACGCGTCCTTGAGCTGGCCTTCGACGGCCGTGTGGCAGCGCGGATGCCGGAGGGCGAGCGCGGCGTAGCCCTCCCGCCGGGCGCCGTCGGCGATGCGACGCTCCATCTCGGCACGCTCCTCCGAGATCGCCAGCCATAGCGCGTCGCGCGCGCGGGCGAGGTCGCGGTGCTCGCCGAGCGCCTCGCTCACGCGGACGTAAGCTGGTTCGACGTTGTGAAAGAACAGCAGTACCTCGTTGTCCAGCCTGCGGAATTCCGCGATGGCCTGCCCCGCGCCCGCGCGCGCCTCGGCGGCGCGAAGCGCGCGGTCTTGTGCCCGGTCGCGCCATTGCGAATAAAGGAGGCCGCTGAGCGCGATCAGGACCGATGCCGCGGTCAGGACGTTGCCGAGGGTGACTTCGCCGACGAACTTCATGCGGAGGCTTCCCGAAGCTGGCCGCGCAGTGGATGCAACGGATCGAGGCAATGAAACACGTCAAGGACATGGTCGCGGAAGCGAATGCGGTGGTCGAGCATTTTCCGGCCACCCGGGCGGTCGGCCTGCACGGGGCGCCCGGGGTCACGCTGGTCGATCTCCGCGACATCCGCGAGCTGAAGCGCGAGGGCCGCGTGCCCGGCGCCTTCCACTGCCCGCGAGGCATGCTCGAGTTCTGGATCGACCCCGAATCACCTTACGCGAAGGCGGAGTTCCAGTCCGGCAACCGCTTCGTCTTCTTCTGCGCCTCCGGCTGGCGCTCGGCGCTAGCCGCCCGGACGGCGGTTGAGATGGGGCTGCCGAACGTCGCCCATATCGAGGACGGCTTTCGCGGCTGGCGCGAGGCCGGCGGCCCGGTGGAGGACGGCTGATGCTGACCGAAGAGCAGGTCATGATTCGCGACATGGCGCGCGAGTTCGCGACCGGGACGCTCGCGCCGAAGGCGCGCGAGCGCGAGAAGGCGGGCGCGATCGAGCCCGAACTGATCGGCCAGTTGGGCGAGCTCGGGTTCCTCGGCATGACCATCGACCCCGACTGGGGCGGGGCGGGGGCCGACTACGTCTCCTACGCGCTGGCGATGATCGAGATCGCGGCCGGCGACGGCTCGGTCTCGACGCTGGTCTCGGTGCACAACGCCCCCGTCTGCGCCGTGCTCGACAGGTTCGCGAGCGACGAGCAGAAGGAGCGCTGGCTGCGCCCGCTCGCGAGCGGCGAGCGCGTCGGCTCGTTCGCGCTGACCGAGCCGCAGGCGGGCTCGGACGCCTCGAACCTCAAGACCAGGGCCCGGTGCACGAACGAGGGCTGGACGATCAACGGCGCCAAGCAGTTCATCTCGTCCGCCCGGATCGGCAAGACCACCGTGCTGTTCGCAATGACCGACCCCGAGAAGGCCAAGAAGGGCATGTCCTGCTTCGTCGTCTCGAACGACACCCCCGGCTTCGAGATCGTGAAGGTCGAGGAGAAGCTGGGCCAGAAGGCCAGCGATTCGTGCGCCCTCGCCTTCACCGACATGGCGGTGCCGGCCGGGGACCTGATCGGCGACGAGGGGCAGGGCTATGCCATCGCCCTCTCCTCGCTCGAGGCTGGCCGCATCGGCATCGCGGCGCAGGCGACGGGGCTGGCGCAGGCGGCCTGCGAGCGGGCGCTCGCCTACGCGCAGGAGCGCACGGCCTTCGGCGGCCCGATCTTCAAGCTCCAGGCCGTGCAGTTCCGCCTGGCCGAGATGGCGACCGAGGTCGAGTGCGCCCGCGCCATGGTGCTGCGCGCGGCGGCGATGAAGGACGCGGGCGAGCCCTGCCTCAAGGAGGCCTGCATGGCCAAGCTCTACTGTGCCGAGGCGGCCGAGCGCGTCACCTCGGCCGCGATCCAGGTGCTCGGCGGCTACGGCTACCTCGCGGACTACGAGGTCGAGCGCATGTACCGCGACCAGAAGGTCTGCCAGATCTACGAGGGCACCAACGACATCCAGAAGCTGATCATCGCTCGCCAGATCGCGGGCTAGCGACCGTCCTCCAGCACCATCGCCGCGCCCTTCTCGGCGATCATCAGCACGGGTGCATTGGTGTTGCCGCTGGTGATCGTCGGCATCACCGAGGCGTCGATGACGCGGAGGCCCTTCATCCCGTGGACGCGCAGCCGCTCGTCGACGACCGCCATCGGGTCCTGGCCCATCTTCGCCGTGCCGACGGGATGGAAGATCGTGGTGCCGATCCTCCCCGCCGCCTCGGCGAGCGCCGAGTCGTCGTCGCCCGTCTCGGCACCGGGACGGAACTCCTCCGGCCGGTACTTCGCGAGCGGCTCCTGCGCCACGATCCGGCGGGTCAGGCGGATCGCGTTCGCGGCGACGTGGCGGTCCTCCTCGGTCGAGAGGTAGTTCGGGCGGATCTCCGGGTGCGCCTCCGGATCGGGCGCGCTCAGCCGCACGGTGCCGCGGCTGGTCGGGCGCAGGTGACAGACCGAAGCCGTGAAGGCCGGAAAATCGTGCAGCCCGTCGCCGAAGGAGTCGAGCGACAGCGGCTGGACGTGGTATTCGAGGTCCGCCGTCTCGACCGCCTCCGACGACCTGGCAAACGCGCCGAGCTGCGAGGGCGCCATCGACATCGGCCCCGAGCGGCGGAGCGCGTATTCGAGCGCGATCCAGCCCTTGCCGAGCAGGTTCCCGGCACGCTCGTTCAGCGTCGGCACCCCCTCCACCCTCCAGGCGCAGCGGATCTGCAGGTGGTCCTGCAGGTTCTCGCCGACGCCGGGCAGGTCGTGGCGGACCTCGACCCCCTTCTCCTGCAAGACCTCGCCCGGGCCGATGCCGGAGAGCTGCATGAGGTGCGGCGAGCCGATCGCACCGGCAGCCAGGATCACCTCGCCCGCCGCCGCCTCCCGCGGCTGGCCCCGCCTGCGATAGCCGACGCCGGTGACGCGGCGGCCCTCGATCAGCAGCCGCTCGACGACCGCGTGCGTCTCGACCGTCAGGTTCGGCCGCCCGGATGCCGGGCGCAGGAAGCCTTGCGCCGTGTTCCAGCGAAAGCCTGAGCGCTGGGTCACGAGGAACGGCGCGACGCCGAAATTGTCGCCGCGGTTGAAGTCGTCGACCTTCGGGATGCCGGCGGCCTCGCAGGCGTCGGCGAAGGCGTCGAGGATCTCCCAGCGCAGCCGCTGCTTCTCGATCCGCCATTCGCCGCCGGCGCCGTGGTGGTCGTCGGGCCCCGCATAGTGGTCCTCGTGGCGCTTGAAATGGGGCAGCACGTCGTCCCAGCCCCAGCCGGCATTGCCCATCTGCCGCCAGCGGTCGTAGTCGGCGGCCTGGCCGCGCATGTAGATCATGCCGTTGATCGAGGAGCAGCCGCCCAGGATGCGCCCGCGCGGGTAGCGGATCGCGCGACCGCCGAGGCCCGGCTCCTCGGCCGTGAAGAAGCCCCAGTCGGTGCGCGGGTTGCCGATGCAGTAGAGATAGCCGACCGGGATCTTCACCCAGATGTAGTTGTCGCGGCCCCCGGCCTCGAGCAGCAGGACCCGGTTCCTCGGATCCTCGCTCAGCCGGTTCGCGAGCAGGCAGCCGGCGGTGCCGGCGCCGACGATCACGTAGTCGAACTGGTCGGTCATGGGCCACGGTCCTTGTCTGCCGGTGCACGCTAGCGCGGCAGGCGGGCGGCGGGAACCGTTCGCGGCGATCCTTCGGCCGTCGGCTCCCTTCCCCCTCCCTGGCCCTTGGGCGCGCCGTCCGTCGGGGCGCGGGTGCGGTGCAGGGTTGATCGCCGGTCGCGGGCGCGCTCTAAGCGGGAGACGCAGCCGGAGGCGACGATGAGCGACGACGACTCGATCCGCGAGATCAGGACGGCGGTGGCGCAGCTTTGCGAGCGCTACCCGGAGGAGTACTGGCGCAAGCTCGACGCCGAGCGCGGCTATCCCGAGGATTTCGTCGCCGAGATGACGGAGGCCGGCTTCCTGACCGCGCTGATCCCGGAGGAGTACGGCGGCTCGGGCCTCGGCCTGGTCGAGGCCTGCGCGATCCTCGAGGAAATCTCGCGCCGGGGCGCCCACGCCGGCGCCTGCCACGCGCAGATGTACGTGATGGGCTCGGTGCTGCGCCACGGCTCCGACGCGCAGAAGCAGGCCTACCTGCCGAAGATCGCGGCGGGCGAGCTGCGCCTGCAGAGCTTCGCCGTGACCGAGCCGACCACCGGCACCGACACGACCTCGCTGAAGACGACGGCGACGAAGGACGGCGCCGGCTGGCGCATCCGCGGGCAGAAGGTCTGGATCAGCCGCGTCGAGCATTCGGACCTGATGGTGCTGCTCGCGCGCACGACCCCGCTCGAGAGTGTCGAGAAGAAGACGCAGGGCATGTCCGCCTTCCTGATCGACATCCGCGAGGCGAAGGGCAGCGGCCTGACGGTCACGCCGATCGACGCGATGATAAACCACCACTCGTGCGAGCTGTTCTTCGACGACCTGCACGTCCCCGGCGACACGCTCCTCGGCGAGGAGGGCGGGGGCTGGCGCGTGATCCTCGACGGCATGAACGCCGAGCGGATCCTGATCGGGTCGGAATGCATCGGCGACGCGCGCTACTTCCTCGACAAGGCGACCGACTACGCGCGCGAGCGGGTCGTGTTCGGCCGGCCGATCGGCGCCAACCAGGGCGTCGCCTTCCCGCTGGCCGAGTCGCTGGCCCAGACCGAGGCCGCGGCGCTGATGGTCGACAAGGCCGCGCGCCTGTTCGACGCCGGCAGTCCCTGCGGGCCGGAGGCGAACATGGCCAAGATGCTGGCGGCCGAGGCGAGCTGGACCGCCGGCGACCGCGCGATGCAGACCTTCGGGGGCTTCGCCTTCGCGCGCGAGTACCACATCGAGCGCAAGTTCCGCGAGACGCGCCTCTACCGCATCGCCCCGGTCTCGACCAACCTGATCCTGAGTTTTCTCGCCGAGAAGGTGCTGGGGCTGCCGCGCTCGTTCTGACGGGTTTTCGGCGGCGAGGGCTTGCACTAGGATTCTGCCGGAACCCG
>DATKBQ010000432.1:0-2378 GCA_035546375.1 Planctomycetota bacterium
CTGAGGGCTTTCTTCAGGGCCTGCAGCACGGTGAAGCCGGCCGCCGGATCGGCCGACCGCTGCTGCTGGACCGGCGCGAGCGAGGTCACGAACTCGCTCTTGATGTTCGGCCTGAAGCGGCCCTTGGGGCGCAGGTACCGCAACTGGTAGCTGCGGGTGACCATCTGCGCCTGCAGCGTAACCGGGTCGACCACGCGCAGGATGCCGCGGTTCTCGGTGACCACCGTGTAGCCCAGGGTCTTGACCGCCACGTCGAGCGCGTCGCGCCAGGGGACGTTGTTGAGCCGCAGCGAGATCATGCCCTCGACCTCGGGCGCGACCACGATGTTGGCTCCGCCGAGCTTGGCGATCAGGTCGATCACGCGCGTGATGTCGGTCGGCCCCTGGGTCTCGTAGGTGACCCGCGCGGGCTTCTCGAGCACCAGGATCCCGCCGGTGCGGGTCTCGACCACGAAACCCGCCTTCTCCGCCGCGATCTCCAGCGCGTCGCGCCAGGCCACGTCGGTCAGCTCCAGCGAGACCCGGTCCTCGACGCCGTCGAGCAGGACGACGATGTTGGCCCCCGACTGCTCGGCCAGGTAGCGGACCACGTCCGACAGCGGCCGGTCCTCGACCCGTAGGCTGACGCGGGCATCCCGGCCGATCGCCTGGCCCGTCGCCGCGGAGGCGACGAGGACCAGCGCGGCGGCCACACTCCACACATGCTTGAACATGATCACTCCACTCCGGTAGGGTCCAGGGCCCTCGCCGCGCTCAGAAGCGCCTGACGAGGACTACGCCCCGGTAGAGGAACTCGATCTCACCGTGGCGGATGCCGCGGACGACGAGCTCCTTGTTCACGAGATCTCCCTCCCCCACTGTCTTGCCGTTGATCAGCGCGACCGGCGGTACGCCGGTCTGGATGGCGATCGCCTGGACGTTGATCGGCTCCTTGGAGAAGTCGGCCAGGATGCGCGCCTCCTCGGCCTTCTTGCGCAGGTTCTCCGCCAGCGCGCGCCGCACCGGGTCCTGCATCGCCAGCTCGAGGCGCCGCTCCACCGTGGCGAAGGCCTCGAGGGCGAGGTTGTGCTCGCCGGCGTCGAGGTAGCGCACCATGGTCGCGAGGAGCTCGCGCAGCGTGTCGGCGGTCGGGCCGCGGCCGCTCTCGCTCGTGGCGATCTCGGCCCGGATGCCCGTCAGGGGCTCGAGCACCTCGTTGTGCAGCCTGCGCTCGGCGGGCACGTAGGTGATGCTGCCCTGGTCGACGAGCAGCGCCACCTCCTCCTCCAGCCGGGCGAGCTTCTGCTCGAGCTCGGCGCGCAGGGTCATCTCCTCGACCACGTTGGCGGCCTTGCGCGCCTGCTGCCAAAGGGTGGAGACGGCGCGCGCGCGGCCCATCAGCTCGTCGACGATCTGCTGCTGCTCCTGCACCGTCAGGCCCGGCGCGTCGTCGCTGGGCACGGGCGTGCGCGGGTCGACCCACGGGTCGCGGCGCGCGAGCTTGCCGCGGTAGACGTAGGAGGGGACCGCCAGCGCCTGGCGGCGGCGGCTGATCTCCCCCAGGAGCAGCTCGCGCTTGCGGGCGTAGCCCTCGACCTTCACCGGCGCGGGCCCCTTCTGGGGCTCGTAGACGTAGGTCTCGACGTCCAGCTGGACCTTGTGGGCGGGGACGCCGGTCTGCTCCACCTGCTTGCGCGACGCGGCGGTGAGCTTGAAGCTCGGCACCGTCATGAAGCGCGAGTGCGACTCGATGCGGTCCAGGAAGGCGAGCAGCTGGAAGGCGTCGCTCTCCAGGGTGATCTGGTAGGCGACCTTGTCGAAGTCGCTCAGCTCCTTGCCGCGGCCGACGTCCGCCGGCTTCTTCTTCAGGCTGGTGATGTGGACCTCGGAGTTCTCCTCGAACTGCCGCAGGTCGCGCACGAAGTTGTTGACGTCCTGCTCGTCCGGCAGGATCTCCTTGATCGCCTCCTCGGTCTCGCGCAGCACGATCACCTCGCGCTCGACCTGCGGCGTCCCCGTCAGGAGCTTGCGCGCGGAGGCGATGCTCTGGCGCAGGGAGTCCACCTGGCCGCGCGCTGTCTCGATCTCGCCCTCCTGGTGCCAGATCAGGAACGCCGCGCCGACCACCACCAGGGCCGACGCGCCCCCTGTCAGGAGCCACTTCCTCTTCTCGCTCATTTCTTGCGCTCCTCCGGCAGCTTGAGCGACAGGGACAGCGGGAAGGCCCACACCACGGGCGGGATCAGGTCCTTGTCCACCACGGTCTGGGTGCCCTCGGGCGGGGCGGGTGGGTGGAAGTCCTCGATGAAGGGCGAGCGCTCCACGTCCTCGAGGAAGTTGGCGACCTGGGCCCAGTTCTCGGAGCCCGAGTGGCCCGAGGCGCGCACGCTCCCGCCGGA
>DATKBQ010000433.1:0-8618 GCA_035546375.1 Planctomycetota bacterium
ATGCGGGAGGGACTGGGGTCCCGGCGCTGGCCGTCGACACGGGCCTCGCGACAGCGCTGGGAACGGTCGCCGTCGCGGGCGGGGAGCCGTCGGGCGCGCTCTTCTCCTGCGCGCAGTTCCCGAGCCCCGACGCGCTGCACCGCCGCACCCGCGTCGCGCGCCACGACGCGCTCGCCGCAGCCGCGGGAGGCGCGTTCGCGCCGGCCTGGACGCGCGACCTGACGATGATCGGGAACGGCGCGGCGCGGATCGCCTGCTCCAGCGACGGCGCGCGCCTGGCCGCCGCCGTGCACGACTCGGCGAGCGGCATCCTGGAGGTCGACTGGCTCGACGGCGCGAGCGGAGCGCTGCTCGAGCAGCGCCTGCTCTCGTCGCAGGCGCTGCGCGCGATCGCCGCTTCCGAGGATGGGCGCAGGCTGGCCATCGTGGCCGGCGCACAGCTCTGGGTGCTCGAGCTGGGCGGCTCGACGCTGCACCACGAGGCCTTGGCCGTGGCGACGCCCGCGCTGGCACTCTCCGGCGATGGACGGACGCTGCTCGTCGGCGCCGGCAGCTCCCTGCGCGTCCTCGCTGAACAAGCCGGTGGCTTCGCCGAGCGCTTCGCCGCGAACGCGACGCCGAGCGAGACCGCGACCCGCGCCGCGATCGCGAGCGACGGCTCCACTTACGCGATCGGCTGGTGGAACCACGCGAGCGGCGCGGGCGTGCGCCTCCAGGTGTGGGACGGAGCGAGCGACCAGCTCGTGTTCGAGACAGTGCAGCAGGGCCCGCCGGGAGGTCTGCAGAACTTTCCCGAAGCGGTCGCGATCTCGGCGGACGGCGGGCGCGCGGCCTTCGGCCTGTGGGGTCGGCTGGACGCCGAGCCGGAGGTGCTGCTCGTCGATCGCGCCCTGGCGCAGGTCGTGTTCTCCGCCGACCTGCCGGGCAGCGTGCAGTCGCTTGCGCTGGATCGCACGGGCACGCTGATCGCCGCGGGGATGAAGCACGCCCATGCCAATCAGTTCGCGACGACCGGCGAGTTCAGGCTGTACGACACCGGCGAGCGCGATCTGACGATCCTCGAGCAGCCGCGGGTCGGTGGGAGCTTGCACCTCGCGACGCGCTGGCAGGGGGCGAGCACGGTGCTGTTCCTCCTGGGGCAAGCCGCTGGAGCCGCGAGCCACCCGGCGGGGACCGCGGGCGGTCTCTGGATCGACCGCGGTGCGCGCATGCGGATCTTCGCGCGCCCGGCGGACGCGAGCGGGCGGGCGGACCTGGTCTTGCCGCTGCCGCCGGATCCGGCGTGGGTGGGCATCTCGTTCGCGGCGCAGTCGGCGGTGCGCTCGGGCCGCCTCCTGCGCTTCAGCGCGACCGTGGTGGAAGTGGTCGTGCTCTAGGGCGCGCCGCAGCGGCGGCCGGCGAGCGGCTGCGCTTGCGCTTCCAGCCTCCCGCCCGGACGCACGGACACGCGTTGGGCTCACGCGGCCGGGACGGCGCCGTGCTAGCCTCGCTGCCGATGTGCCTGGCGGCTGCGCTCGCGCTCGTGCTCGCTCCCTGGAGTCCCGTCCCCGCGGCCCAGGACGAGCGAACCCTCGCCGTCCTCGAGGAGGCGCGCCGCGTCGCCGAGCAAGCTGGCGAGGGCGTCTGGCCGGGGTTCTCGCTGTCCGCGATCCCGATCGCGCTCTTCAGCGACGACACTGCCCTCCTCGTCCATCATCCCGCTCCACCCCCGGGCTTCGAGCCGCTGGCGAGCTCGCTCTCGACGCCGCTCTGGCGCGGCCCGCGCACCGCGGAGATGAACGCGAACACCTCCGGCCGCCTCGCCGGCGCCGTCACGGCCTTCGTGTCGATCGCCAGCCTGGGCAGCGGGAAGATCGGCGCCGCCGACGTGGCGCTCTTGATCCACGAGGCGGGTCACGCCTTCCGCGATCGCGCGCCGGGCGGCGGCGAGCCGCGCTGGCCGAGCGAGGATGCGAGCCTGGTTGCGAGCTACCCCGTCGACTCGCCGGCCAACAATGCCTGGGGCCGGATCGAAGGCGCGATCCTGCGCGAGGCGCTGGAAGCGGCGGACCGCGCGCGGACGCTCGAGCTGGCGCGCGACTTCGTCGCGGTCCGCTTGCGCCGCCAGCGCGGGCTGGATCCGGCCCTGGCGCGCTTCGAGCGCGACCTCGAGCTCAACGAAGGCCTGGCGGAGTACTTCGCGTGCAAGGCGATCGAGCTGACGGACCCGTCGAGCGCGCTAGCGCCCGCGGCGCGCGAGCGCGGCCTGGACCCGCGCGAGTACGGCCCTGCGGGCGATCACTTGGCGCGCCTGCGCGACGAGCTGGGCCGGATCAACGCCGGAGGGCGGGGGGCGGCCCGCCAGAGGTTCTACGCCACCGGCGCGGCGCAGGGGCTGCTGCTCGACCGACTCGGAGTCGACTGGAAGGTCGCAGTCGAGGCGGGCGCGAATCTGGAGACCCAGCTCGCGCGGGCGGCGGAGGCGGACGAGCTCGCCGCGCGGCTCGAGCGGATCGCCGCGCAGCGGGGCTTCGACGATCTCGCGCGCCGCGAGCGGCTCGCCGCCGACGCGGCCGCCGCCCTGCGCCGCAAGAAGCTCGTCGACCTGCTCGCGGAGCCCGGGCGCAAGCTCGTGCTCGACCTCTCCGCGGCCGGCGGAGCCGGGGAGCTGCGCTCCTTCGACCCGCTCAACGTCGTCCCCGTCGAGCCCGGAGTGCACCTCCACACGCGCATGCTCGTGCTCGGCTTCCGCGGGGGTGAGGCCAGGTTCGAGCGGGCGGTCGTCCAGGACCTCGAGCGCGGGCTCGCGATCGCCGCGCTGCCCCAGGAGTGCGCGGTCGAGCTCGACAGGGGCGCCGGGACCGCGCGCATCTCGGGCGCTGGCCTGTCGGTCGCCTGCCGTGATGCGAGCTGGGTCGAGGACGGGGAAGTGCTCGTCTTGAAGCCCGGTGGCGCGGGCGAGACGATCGATCCGGCGCCGCATCACGCGCGGATCGAGGCCGCCCGCGCCGAGGCCAAGAAGCCGCGGCCCGCGCCCCCCTTCGAGTCGCCCGACCTCGCCGGCGCGGTCCACCGCCATCCCGAATCCAGCCCCCGCACCACGGCGCTGGTCTTCTTCTCCGCCGCCGACTGGGCCCGACCCAGCCACGCGCTCGCCGGCGAGCTCCTCGCGCGGATGCGCGAAGGAGACCTCGCGTCGGATCGGGCGCGGATCCTGCTCGTCGCTTCGCAGTGCACGCGCAGCGAGCTCGACGGCTTCCTCGCCGGGGCCTCGGGCCGCCGCGTGCTCCACGATCCCGACCGCACCCTGGCCGGGCTCTTCGGCGTGGAGCGCTATCCGACGGTCGTCTGGATCGATCCCGAGGGCACGGTGGCGTCCGTCGAGGTGGGCCGTCGCGAAGGGGACGCGGGCCGGATCCTCGCGCGGCTGAGGGATGGGTAGAGCGCGGGTCGGGTCGGCGCACGGCGCGACGCCCGCTATAGGACGATCGCGCCGGTCGTAGACCGGGTCTACGCCGAGTCGTCATCCCTCGGCCCGGAGAATCGCCGTCAAGGAACCGACGAGGTGCGGCAAGTCGATCTCTATCGTCTCCCACAACCGAGGCGTGCTGATTCCGAACTACTCGTGCACGACCACGTTCCGGAAACCGCGCATGTCCGCCCACGACAGCTCGGGATGCCGGATCACGATGTCTTCCGGCACGGCTCGCGCTGCCTCACCGATGGTGATCAGATTCCGCTCGACGGCATGTCGCGGTTCTCGGCGATGATCGCTCGCACTTGCTCGAGCTGCGTGAGTTGCTGCATGGAACGATGCCCATGCTACTACTAGGAGCGTCTCGAGCCAGAGGCACGTGCAGGGGAGTCCGTGAGAGCTGCCATTGGCCGATCCACAGGTGTCCTACCAGCTCCGCGTCCGCTGCAGCTCGAAGGAGGCGAGGCCCGCAGGCGTTTCCTCGCGCACCTCGAGCCGCCCGACGCGGGCCGAGGGCGGGCCCTGCACCGGCCACGCGAGCATCGAGCGGACCCGTTCAGGAGGGCCCTCGAGGGCCGATCAACGCACGGCGGAAAGGGCCCGTGCCCCTCTCGCCTGCTCACACTCGCCAGGGATGGAGCGATAGGAGGGCCGGGTTCTCGGTTGCAAGTCGACACCAAGCAGACGCCAGACGTACGCTGACCCTTGGATTCGCTCGAAGGGCCGACGTGCCGATGCTCTGGCGCGTCGGGACACATGGATCGATCGCACGCTGACACACCGCTGCTCCCCCCGCCGCGCCGGCGCGGGCGCGGACGGGTCGCCGCCGTGATGCTGGGCACCTTCCTCGCGGCGGGCGCCGCGCGGCTCGCTTGGCCCTTGTTGCGGCCCGAGCGCGGCGCCCCGCGGCCAGACCACGAGGCCATCTCGAAGCTGCTGAAGGAGCGCAGCGCGTCCACTCCCGCACCTTCGAACGCCCCCGCACGCACCGGCCGAGCCCTCCGGCCCGAGGATCGGCGCTGGTACCTCTCGCGCGAGGAGGCCCGGAAGATCTTCCCGATCAACGCCCGCGGGCAGCGCTACGACCCATGGTGCTTCTACTCCCACATCCCGAACCTCGATCACGAGGTCGAGTGGCCCGAGCACCCGCGCGGCAAGTGGATCTACCGCACCAACTCGATCGGCTTGCGCGAGGACGCCGAGGTCCTGCCCGAACTCCCCGACCTGCGCGTGCTGGTCACGGGCGACTCGCAGAGCGAGGGATTCTGCGACAACGCCGACGCCTGGCCCAACTTGGTAGAGGCCGCGCTCGCGCGGCGCTTCCCGGAGATCGGCGTCGAGGTGCTCAACGCGGCCGACGGCGGATACTCCTTCCACCAATACCTGTGCGTGCTGGAGAAGTTCCTGGACCTGCGGCCGCACCTGTTCGTGGTCGCGGTGTTCGGTGGGAACGACTTCGAGGAGTTCCTCGTGCCCTACCGCTACTTCGCCCGCCTGCCGCCAGTCGGGGCGCCCGAGGACGTCCAGGTTCGCATGCAGACCGTCGGCGACGGGCGTCTCCCGCTGTTGATCCAAGGCCTGTACTCCGCCGCGTACTTCCGCAGTCGTCCGGAGGAGGTGCAGGTGGCCTCGAGGGAATCGCTGGCCTTGATGGCGGAGATGAAGCGCGTGTGCGACGAGCACGCCATCCGGATGCTCTGTCTGTACCTGCCGTCTCCGATCGAGTTCGAGGCAGGATCGCGCCAGGCCGACCTCGACCTGGCGATCGCCGCCTTGGACCTGAGGCCCGCCGATCTCGAAGCCCACGCGGAGATGGGACGGAGCTTCGTGCGCGAGGTCGGGCAGCTCGGGATCGAGACGCTCGACGCCGGCGACGCCCTGCGCGCCGAGCCCGGGCCCTGCTTCTGGTACGGGGACCAACACTTGAACCTGGCCGGCAACCGCGCGGTGGCGGCCGCGCTCGAGCCGCTGGTCGTCCGGCTGGCGGGCCTGGGCGAGCGCTAGCCTCGGCTCCCAGCGCGGAGGCTGCGCGGATCGAGCGCCACGGCTCGCCCCGCGGGACCGGCGTTCGCTTCCCCCTCGGAGGCCGCATGCCTCGGAGGCTCCGAATTCCCCTACGCAGCGTTCTCGCGCTCGTCGGGCAACAGGTAGAGCGTCTCGGGAGCTATGTCAGCCTGATTGGGCCAGACGATGGTACCGGCCTCATGGTCGACCCTGACCTTGGCGAACTCGATCGGGTCACGCAGGGGCTTGAACACCGGACCCGTGAGGAGTCGTCGAAGATTGACCTGCTTCGAAACGCCGTCGTCGAACACGATGAGCACGGAGAAGGGGCCGCAAACCCGCGCGGAGACTACGCTGGGGATCCGATCCGTCGGGAAGCCGTCCATCGGGGCCAGACTATTCGAGGGGTGCGATCGGGACAAGTCGACGTCCTTTCCTGGCCAGAGACCAGTTCGAAGCGAGTTCCGGGCTGCGAACCCGCGTCCACTCGCGGACGAGCCGCAGCGCGCGGGGAGGCAATCGTCCGCGCAGGATCCGGCCATCCAAAGAGATCGACGCCTTCGAGCCCCCATAATCCGCGTGAAAGTGCGGAGGTCCATGCTCCTTGTGGTACATGCGGATGACCACTCCGTAGAACTCGCAGATCTTCGGCATGACCCGAAGACCTGGATCGCGGGCCACGGTGTCAGGGAATCCCGGACGGAGGATCCGCTGGTCGAAGCAGCGACGCGCTTCGGCGAGGGAGAATCCCGGAGGACGCCAGCAGGCCGAGGATCCTCCGGACTGGCAAGCCACGCCGGAGGCGGACCATGCTGGACGCAAGTGCTCCGCCCGCTACCGGGGCAACCGAATCTCGTTGTCTTCCGAGTGGGGGCGTCCGCCCCGGCGGCGAGAGCGCGCCGGCTCTCGGAGCGGCTCGAGTCCGCCGAGGGAATGCGCGCGGCGGGAGCGCTTCTTCCGCCAAATGCGTTCGCGGCCCGAGCGGCGCGCAGCGCGTCGGGTGGCCGGTTGAAGGGGGGCGCCGCCGCTCGGCTACACTGGGCACGTGCAGTCCCGCGAGCAAATGGAAGCGTACCGGCGCATGACGCCCGAGGAGCGGTGGAGGATCACCGTTCAGCTCATGGAGTTCGCGTGGAGGTCCCTCATGGCTCTCGATCACGGGGAGCGGGGGAGACGCCTCGAGGTGGCGCGCTGGCAGCACCGGCTCTCGAACGAGGCGATCGCCGCCCGACTGAAGTGACGGATCATCCGGTGTTCCGCGTCCTGGACCGGTCGCTCGGAGTCCTCGACCGCGCCGGCGTCGAGTGCGCGGTCATGGGCGGCTACGCTGTTCGACACTGGTCGCTGCCGCGTCCGACCTACGACGTGGACTTCGTCGTGGCCGTGGATGCAGAGACGCTGACGCGCCTCCTCCGCGCGTTCGACGAGGATGGCTTCACGGTCGATGAGCACTTCCTGAGGGGATTCGTCGATATCCTCGACGGACTGCGCAAGGTGGCCGTGGGGTGCTTCGATTCCGGCTCCGTCTGGCAGATCGACATCTTCCCCGCGACGACGCCGTTCGTTCGCTCCGCGTTCGATCGACGCGTGCCGGCCGCGGTGGATGGGCGGAAAACCTCCTTCGTCTCCCCCGAAGACTTCCTGCTCTTCAAGTTGCTGGCGGACCGCTCCAAGGATCGGCTCGACATCGAGGAACTGCTGTTCATCTGCGGGCCGCTCGACCTCGAGTATCTGCGGAGGTGGGCCGAGCACCTCGGTATTCCCGAGCGCCTGGATCGGACCCTGCGTGAGTCCGGCCGGGCGTGATCGTCCCCGCTGCTCGCGTAGCCTGCAGTCGGTGGCGCTCGAGATGAAGACCTCCGGGGAACGCAGCGAGCGATCCGACGCGGCGAGCCCTGCTGATCAGGTGAGGGGAATGGAGCGGGGCGCCCCGCAGGACCGCTCCGGCGGGCGACCGGTCCCCCGCGTCGGCCGCGCAGATCCCCCGCGCGCCCTCCCCCCTCAAGCTCCGCGCGGATCAGGGCGATAGGGATTCCGCCCCGTGCCGTCCCCGCGGCGCGGTGCACGACCCCACGACCCTGCTCGGCCGCATCGCCGCGCGGGCGGCGGTCCCTCCCGCTCCGACCCATCCCCGCGAAGGATCCCAGCATGACCCTCGGAAGACGCTTCTCCGCGCTCTCGTTCGCGTGCCTGTGCGTGCTCTCTGGCTGCAGCGGCGGAGGCGGCAGCGGCGGAGGCTCGGAGAACCTGATCGCGACCGCGATCCAGGACCTCGATCTGGACCCCGAGGGCCTGACGACGGCGATCGCGTTCCTGAACCCGGTCGCCGGTGCGCAGGTCGCGAACTTCGCATGCGACGGGGGCCATGTGCCGCAGGGCGTGGTTGCCGTGGCCGGCGGCTACGCGGTGACGTGGGACGACCGCGTCACGCCCTCGCACAAGGTTCGCGTGGTCGGGCTCGAGGGCGTGTCCACGGCTTGGGCCGCCGTCGCGACCAGCGATTCGAGCGCGCCGACCTTCACGCTTCCCGTGGCCCAGCAGAACCCTGGGCTCGGCGGCGACGAGATCTCGGTCGAGTTCGCCGGCCCGCACGTGGTGCCCGCCGAGGCCGAGGATCCGGCGAGCTGGAAGCTCGTGGTGGGCGGCAAGACCCTCGACCTGACGGGCTCGACGCTCTCCCTCGACGTGCCGACCCAGGTCCTGACCATCACCACCGGGACGATGGCCAACCTCCACGCGAGCTTCGAGCTGACGGCCACCTCCCTGCACAGCGTCGCCGACGTCTCCCTCGCCGCCACCGCGGTGGCCGGCACGGCGACGGGCGACAGCACGCCGCCTTCCCTCGTCTCGCTGGTCCAGAACCTGGCCGAGGACGAGTTCGGCCGCGTCGTCGACGTCACCTTCGACGAGGCGATGGACCCGGTCTTCGCGACCGTGCTCGCGAACTTCCTCGGGACCACACCGGACCTTTCCACGAGCGTCGAGCAGCCCGCGCCCGAGGTGCTGCGCGTGTCGTTCAACAACCCGATGGTGCCCGGGATCGACTCGATCCAGCTCGAGAACCTGGTCGACGCCCACGGCAACGCCTTCCCGAGCACGCTCAGCGCGATCGCGCAGGGCAGCACGGTGGCCAACGACTTCGACGGCGACCCCGAGGCGA
>DATKBQ010000434.1:0-2559 GCA_035546375.1 Planctomycetota bacterium
GGCCTGGCTGGGCTGCCGCAGTTCGGGCGTCGAGGGGCCGAAGGGCTGGAGAATGCCTGTCGCCAGCATCGCGCTGAGGACCAGGGCCGCGAGCACTGCCGCGGCGAAGAGGATGACGGCCTGGGGGAATGCCCGGTCCGCCTGACGTGCTTGAGCCATTTGCTTTCGCTCCTTCGTTGTGTCGCCGCGTAAGGCCCGGCGAACTCTGCGTCGAGCATCGGCGCCGCAGGCGGAGAGCGAAATTCCGCGAACCGTCGGACCTATGACGGTGTCGAATCCCGGGATTGGCCAGCCGAATCCCGCGCCGGGGTGGGTCCCGTCGTGAGCGCCGCGCTGAGCTCGCCGCGCGAGCGGATCCCGAGGGTCCGATAGATCGCGCTGAGGTGTGCCTCCACGGTATGCGGGCTCATGAACAGGCGATCCGCGGCCTGGCGATTCGTGAGACCGCCGGCCACGAGCTCCGCGACCGTGCGCTGGGTCGGCGTCAGTCCCCCCTCCTCGCGCGCGGCATCGATGCGGCCGAGCTGCTCCCGGGCCTGCCTCGCCCACAGCCGAGCGCCGAGGAACGCGAAGGTCTCGAGCGCCTCGCGCAGGACGGCGCGCGCCCGAGCTCGCCGGCGGGCACGCCGATGCACCTCGCCCGCCACGAGGAGGGTCCGTGCGAGCTCCCACGGATCCTCCATGCGCCGATGGATCGCCTCCGCCTCCGCGATGGCCGCCCCGGCCCCCTCGAGGTCGTTGCCGCCAGCCAGCAGCCGCGCGCGCGCCCGAAGGAGCTCCGCTCCGAGCTTGGACGATCCGAGCGCCCGGGCACGCTCGTCAAGCGCATCGAGGACGGAACGCGCTTCGTCATGTCGCCCGAGCGCGACCAGCGCCTCCACCGCGACTGCCTGTCCCCAGCGCCAGCGCTGCGCCTCGTCCTCTTCGGGGGGATCGATCGCCTCGGCGACGAGCTCCAGGGCCGACGAGGCATCGCCGCGACTGAGCTCGAGCAGCGCCAGGTCCGAGCGCATCCACCACTCGCCGACCCTCCACTTCGTGGCCGCCATGAGCTCGAAGGCCTCCCCGCCTGTCGCGAGTGCCCGGTCGGCATTGCCCAGGCGCGCCTCGATCCTGACCTCGCAGGCGAGTACGTGGACTCGCGCCACGCGCTGATCGGTCGTCTGCGAGAGCCGCGCCGCCCGATCGATTCGGTCGCGGGCGATATCGCTGCGCCCCTCGAGGAAATCGGCGATCGCCGTGCTGCTGAGCAGGAACGGCAGGCTCGAGTAGTCGCCGTCATGCTCGGCTCGGTCGAGCAGCCGGCGGAAGCGCGCGGAGGCGGCGGCCATCTCTCCCTCCAGGAGCTCGATGTTCACGATGTCGAAGTCCGGGAGGTCGAGGGTGCGGAGCTGACGTGTCCACGGCTCCAGCTCATCGGCTCGGCGGGCCAGCTCTGCGTCGAACCCGTGCCCGGTGGCGTAGCGCCAGCTCGCATACGGCCCGATCGTGATCGCCAGCAGCCGCGGATCGTCGAGATCCTCGGCCAGGCGCATGGCCTCGAAGGCGTGCCGTGCCCCCGCCGACCAGCTCCGACCCGTGATGAAGGCAACCCCGGCGAGCAGCAGCTTGATCCGCACGGTGAGGTTGACGTCGTAGCCCGCGTGGCCGAGCGCATCACGGCCCAGCGCCTCCGCCGCGCCGAAGTCGTCCATCAGCTGCCGGACGCCCGCAAGGCTGAAGAGCAGCTCGGCACGTGCGACCCCGCTGCTGGCGGAAGGCTCCTCCAGGGCTCCCTCCAGGAGCTCGCGCGCGCGCACGACATCGCCGGCCATGAGCCGATAGCGCCCGGCGGCGGCCAGCCGGCGGGCGCGCACCGAATCGGCTTCCGGCGTCAGGCGCGCGGCCAGCTCCGAGAGCTCGGCGGCGCCGTCCGGGGCGCCCCGCCCGTACGCGTGCGTGGCGGCGGCGGCGAGCGCAGCGGCCACATCGGGGTCGGGTCCCGTGGCGGCCAGGGCAAGGTGGCGTGCCAGCTCCTCCGGCTCGGACACGACCGACGCCAGCCGGCGATGCAGGTCGCGCCGGCCCCCCTCGTCGAGCGCGCCATACACCTCGCTCGCGAAGAGCGGGTGCGTGAACCGGATCGGATCGTCGCCGGGCGCCAGCACGCCGGCATCTCGCGCCTCGCCGAGCCCGGCGCGCGCTCGCTCGCGTCCCAGGGCCGCCTCGAGCAGGGCCGCCGTCGGATGCGGGAGCGCCGCCACGTGGGCGGTCACGTCCCGGGCATCGGAGGACGACGACGCGAGCCGGGCCCGCACCAGGCTGCCGAGCGACTCGGGCAGCCGCAGCTGTCCGGTCTCCGGGTCGACCTCACCGGCCCCGAGGGCGCGGCCGATCTCGAGCGCGTGGAACGGGTTCCCGCCCGAGAGGCGATGCACCCGGCGGAGCATCGTCGGGCTGAGCCGCAGGTCGAGTGACTCGTACAGGAGCCGATCGATCTCCTCGGCGCCAAGCGCGTGCACCGGCACGCGGACGACCCGGTCCGCAGCCAGGTCCTCGACGATCGCCGGCGCCGCCGTC
>DATKBQ010000435.1:0-15119 GCA_035546375.1 Planctomycetota bacterium
GAGATGGCCAAGCTGCTCGAGAACTCCTACCGGGCGACGAACATCGCCTTCATCGAGGAGTGGGCGCGACTGGCCGAAGAGGCCGGGGTCGACCTCTTCGACGTGATCCGCTCGATCCGCCTGCGCCGCGGGACCCACGACAACATGATGCTGCCGGGCCTGGGGGTCGGCGGCTACTGCCTGACCAAGGACGCGCTCCTCGCGGCCTTCGGCGCCGAGCACCTGCTCGGGGCCAGCGCGGAGCTCTCCTTCTCGCGGCGTGCGATCCTCACCAACGAGCGCATGCCCCTGCGCGCCGTGGATCTGGTGCGCGCGCACTTCGGCGGCCGGCTCGCGGGGCGCAGAGCCGTGCTGTTCGGCGTCACCTACCGCCCCGGAGTGGCCGACACGCGCAGCTCGCCGGCGGAGACGGTCGCGCGCGCCCTGTGGGCCGAGGGCGCGCGCGTCGCGGCATACGACCCGCTGGTCGCGACCTGGGACGAGCTGCCCGAGGTTCCGCTGTGCGCCGACGCCGCCGAGCTCGTGCCGGAGGCGGACGCGGTGATCGTGTGCCTGCCGGACCCCCAGTACAGGCCGTGGCTCGCCCGCCTGCTCGCGGAGTCGCTGCGCGCGGGCGCGATCGTCGTCGATCCGTGGAACGTGGTGGCCGACGAGGCGGGCGCGGCGCTGGCGGAGCGAGGGATCGAGCTCGAGGTCTTCGGGCGCGGGGACCTGCCGCGGCCGGCGTGACCGTGCGCGCGCTCGGGCCCCTCCTCGCCCCAGCTCCGCAGACGTGCCGGCGGCTTGGCTCGAGCCCTTCGAAGGGCGCCGGGACCCTCCCGGCGGTTGCGCGGCCCTCGGGCCTGGTGGATACTCTTGACAGCTTCGAGCCCCTCCGCTCGCGTCCGTCTTCGGGCCGGGCTCGGACCCGGACGGAGCCGGCTCTCCGGGGCAGAAAGCGCGCCAGCATGAAGGTCACCCTCTGCTACCCCTCGCTCCTCCCGGGGCAGAAGCCGAAGTACGGCCTGCAGCCGCTCGGCGTCCTGTACATCGCCGGCGTCCTGCGCGAGGACGGCAACGAGGTGGAGGTGCTCGACGGCGACGTCGACGGCCTGACCATCGAGGAGATGGCCGAGCGCATCCTGGCCGGCCGCCCGGACCTGGTGGGCTTGAGCCTGATGACCCCGCAGCTCATCCCGGCGCTCGAGGTGGCCGCGCGTCTCAAGGCGGCGCGGCCGGAGCTGCCGGTCGTGCTCGGCGGGGCGCACCTGGACTCGACCCAGGAGGACGTCTTCGAGATGGCGGACTGCTTCGACTTCGCCGTCTACAACGAGGGCGAGCTGCCGATGCGCGAGGTGGTCAAGCGCATGCGCGAGCTCGGGCCGGTGCCGCTCGCGCCCTGCCTCGAGGGCGTGGAGAACGTGATCTACCGCGGCGCCGACGGAGCGGTGATCAAGAACGCCGAGCGGCCCTTCATCCCCGACCTCGACGTCCTTCCCTCCGTCGACTACGACATGGTCGACATCAAGAAGTACACGATCCCGACCATGAAGGGGCGCTACGTCATCTCGATGATGCTCTCGCGCGGCTGCCCCTTCAAGTGCACCTTCTGCGACGCCCCGCTGACCATGGGCAAGAAGCTGCGCTTCTGGAGCCTGGACCGGATCATCGCCGACATCCGCTACAACGTCGAGAAGTACGGCTGCCGCAACTTCGTCTTCAAGGACTCCACCTTCACGGCGAACAAGAAGTGGACCGACCGCTTCTGCGACCGGCTGATCGCCGAGGGGCTCGACATCAAGTGGCGGTGCAACACGCGCGTCAACCTGGTGCCGCCGCCGCTCTTGGAGAAGATGGCCAAGGCCGGCTGCTACGTGATCAACTTCGGCGTCGAGTCGGGCGACCCCGGGATCCTCAAGCGCATCGAGAAGGAGGTGGACATCGACGCGATCTACGACGCCCACCGCCGCTGCCGCAAGCTCGGGATCCGCACCTACGCGACGTTCCTGGTGGGCAACCCGGGCGAGACCGACGAGACCGTGCGGCGCACGATCCAGGTCGCCTGCGGCATCCGGCCCAACCTGGCGATGTTCTTCGTCTCGACCGCCTACCCGGGCACGCCGATGTACGACGAGGCGGTGCGCGGGGGCCTGGTGGAGCCGCGCTGGTGGGCTTCGCAGCGCTTCGACGCCGCGAAGAACTCGGCCTTCCAGTACCGCTGGGGCTGGACCGCGAAGGGCGCCCTCAAGATCCCGGGCTTCGATTCCGAGTTCTGGCAGCGCCGCGCCACGCGCTCGTTCTACCTGCGCCCGTACTTCATCTTCGACACGCTGAACTTCACGCTGCGCAACCCCTACTTCATCAAGCACCTCTTCAGCCTGGGCAAGGAGCTGATCCCCTTCTACAAGCTCAAGGCGCTGCTCCCCCGCCGCAGGCCGGCGACTGAGGTCGAGCTGGCCGCGGTCACGGCGCGCTGCCCCTCGGCGCCGAACTTCGATTACGCTCCGCGCGAGAAGGTCGGGTCCAGGAAGTAGCGCGCCGCCGCCGCGGGCCCTCTGCAGCGGGGCCCGGCGCAGCCCGCGGGTCCCGCTCGAGCCTCGATGCCCACTCCTCCCACGGCCGCCTCGGCCGCCGCCCTCGCGCTGCTCGCCCTCGCGCTGGCCCTGCCGCCCGCGGCCTGCGCCGAGGCTGTGGCCGGCGGGGACCCTGGGCGCCTGGGCGTGGTCGAGGCCGGCGTCTGGTCATCCAAGCTCGCGCTCGCCGTGAGCGCGGCGCTCCTGTGGGGCGCCGGCCGCCTGGCCCGGCGAGGACGGAGCGGCGCGCCGCTCCTGCGCCGCGGGCTGCGCGAGCCGGAGCGGGCGACGGCGCGGGAGCACGTGGCGATCCGGCTGCTCCTCGCCGTGGCGCTCGCCTTGCGCCTGCACGAGCTCGGCGCGGGCCTCTGGTACGACGAGATCGACACGCTCGTGAACCACGTGCGCCTGCCGCTGGCCGAGGTCGCCACCACCTTCCAGAGCAAGAACCAGCACTTCCTCTACTCGGTCCTCGCGCGGGTCTCGCTGGTCGTCTTCGGGGAGAGCGCATGGGCCTTGCGCCTGCCCGCGGCGCTGCTCGGCGTGGCGAGCTTGTATGCGACCTGGCGCCTGGGACGGCTCCTGGCTCCGCCGATCGAGGCCCTGCTCGCCAGCGCGCTGCTCGCCTTCAGCTACCAGCACCTCTGGTTCTCGCAGAACGCGCGCGGCTACACCGGGATGCTCCTGTTCACGCTCGCCGGCACGGCGGCCCTCTTGCGACTGCTGGCCGCGCGCGACGGGGCCGCGGCGGTCCGCGGATCCTTGGCTTACGGCGCGTGGATGGCGCTCGCGGTGGCCGTGCACCTGACCTCGCTCTTCACGATCGCCGCCCACGGCCTGATCTGGCTCGCGCTCCTCGCGCGCTCACGCGGCCGCGGGCGCGGTGGAAGTCCGGCCGCGAGGCCGCTCGTCCTGGAGACTTGCCTCGCCTTCGCCGCGACCGCCGCCTTCTCGGTGCTCCTCTACGCGCCGGTCCTGCCGCAGTTCGCCGGCACCGCGCTTGCGCCGCTGCCCGGCGCGCCGACCCAGTGGCGCGCGCCGCAGTGGTTCGTGATCGAGACGCTTTCGGGCCTGGCGCGCGGGGTGCCGGGCGGCTGGGCCGCGCTCGCCCTGGCCTTCCTGGTCGGGGGTGCCGGGGTGTGGAGCTACCTGCGCCAGGGTCCGTGGGTGCTGGCCGTCCTGCTCGCGCCCGCCGCCGTGAGCGGGGCGGCGGTCTTCGTGCTCGAGCACAACCTCTGGCCGCGCGACTTCTTCTTCAGCGCCGGCTTCTTCGCGCTGCTCGCGATCCGCGGGATCCGCGAGACGGCGCGAGCCCTGGCCCGCACGTGGGGCGGCGCCGGCGCCGAGGCCCTCGCTCGCTCGGCCGCGCTCCTCGCCTGCGCCGCCGCAGCGCTCGCGATGCCCAGGGCCTGGGGGCCGAAGCAGGACTTCGAGGGCGCCCTGCGCTTCGTCCGCGAGAGCGCCGCGCCGGGCGACGCGGTGGTCACCGTGCTGACGGCCAGCCTGCCCTTCGAAGAGCTCCACCGGGCCGGGTGGTCGGATGCCGGCTCGCTCGAGGAGCTGATGGACGCCGAGCGGCGGCACCCCAGGACCTGGCTCGTGTACACGATGCCCACGCTCCTGCGCGCCTGGCAGCCGGGTATCTGGGAGCGGATCCAGAGCGAGTACTCTGTGGTGCGGAGCTTCCCTGGCAGCGTAGGCGACGGCGACATCGTGATCAGCGTGCACCCCCCCCGCAGTCCCGCCGCCGGAGGTCCGCCCGGCGATGTCTGAGCCGCGGGTGATCGTGCTCGGCGGCGGACCGGCCGGCGTCGGCGCCGCGCGCGAGCTCGTGCGCCGCACGGGCGCGTCGGTGGTCCTCCTCGAGGCGCGCGACCACGTCGGCGGCAACGCCGGCAGCTTCGAGGCCTGCGGGCAGTTCCTCGACTACGGCAGCCACCGCCTGCACCCGGCCTGCGACCCGCGCATCCTAGGCGACCTGCGCGAGCTCCTGGGCGGCGAGCTGCTCTACCGCGAGCGCCACGGGCGCATCCGCCTGCTCGGGCGCTGGATCCACTTCCCGCTGAAGCCGCTCGACCTCATGCTGCGCCTTCCGCCGCGCTTCGCGCTGGGCACCTTGAGCGACATGCTCCGGCGCCGCGCGCCTCCGGACGCGGCCGAGCCGGACACCTTCGCCTCGGTGCTGCAGGCGAACCTCGGCAGCACGATCTGCGAGCACTTCTACTTCCCTTACGCGGTCAAGATCTGGGGCTACCCGCCCGAGTTGCTCTCGGGCATCCAGGCGCGCCGGCGCGTCGCCGCGGGGACGTTCGCCAAGCTCGCCCGCAAGGTGCTCGGCATGGCACCCGGCCTGAAGAAGCCCGGGGCAGGGCGCTTCTTCTACCCCCGCCGCGGCTACGGCCAGATCAGCGAGGCCCTGGCCGACGCGGCGCGCGCGGGCGGCGCCGACCTGCGCCTGGGGTGGCGCGTGGTCGGCCTGCAACGGCCGAGCCGCGAGGGAGACCCGTGGCACGTCACGGCCGAGCGTGTGGGCAACTCGGGCGAGCGCGGGACCTTCGAGGCCGACCAGGTCTGGTCGACGCTCCCGATCTCGCTCTTGGCGCAGGCGATCGATCCCCCGCCGCCGCGGGAGGTGCTCGAGGCCGCCGCGGCGATCGACTACCGCTCGATGATCCTGATCTACCTCGAGCTGCCGGTCACGCAGTTCACGCCGTACGACGCGCACTACTTCCCCGGCAGCGACACGCGCATCACGCGCTTCTCGGAGCCGAAGAACTACTCCGGCACCGATCGGCCGGCCGGGACCACGGTCCTGTGCGCCGAGCTGGCGTGCTCGCCCAAGGATGCGTCGTGGTCCATGGCCGATGCCGAGCTCGGCCAGCTCGTGCTCGAGGACCTCGAGCGCGCCGGCCTTCCCGTGCCGGCGCCGCCGCGCAGCGTCTTCACCCGCCGGCTGCGCCAGGCCTACCCGATCTACCTGGAGGGCTACCAGGTGCCGTTCGGGGTGCTCGACCGCTGGGTGTCGGAACTCCCGAACCTCGTGTCCTTCGGCCGCCAGGGGCTCTTCACCCACGACAACACGCACCACGCGCTGTACATGGCCTACTCGGCGGTGGACTGCCTGCGCGACGGCCGGTTCGACAAGGCGGCCTGGGAGGAGCACCGCGAGGTCTTCGCCACCCACGTGGTCGAGGACTAGCCGCCGCGGTCGCGGGCCGCGCGCGTCTCGTGCGGGCGTCCCGAGGCGTTGCGTCCCCCGCCGGCCGGCCCGGATGATGCTCCCATGGCGACGCCCGTCGACCCGAGCGCCGCCGAGCCACCCATCCCAGCCGGCCGGCGCTCCTTCTGGAAGGACGCCCGCGCCGCCTTGGCCGGCGCCGAGCTCGATTACACCTCCGGCTCGCTCACGCGCGCCATTTGGCTGCTCGCCATCCCGATGGTGCTCGAGATGGCGATGGAGTCGACCTTCGCCGTCGTCGACGTGTTCTTCGTCGCGCGCGTGGCCGCGGACGTCGGACCGCGCGCTGCGTGAGCTCGCCCGCGTTCCCCGTTGCCCGCCCGCGGGGTAGTCTTCCCGCGCCATGCGCACCCTGGTCACCGGCGCCGCGGGCGTCATCGGCTTCGAGCTGGTCCGCCGTCTCCTGGAGCGCGGCGGCGACGTCCTGGCACTCGACCAGGGCCGCAAAGGCGGCCTCGAGGACCTCGAGCGGCTGCGCGAGCGCCACCCGGGAAGCCTGAGCCTGGTCCGCGCCGAGCTGGGCACCGAGATCCTGCGCGAGCACGCCCGCGGCCCGTTCGACGCCGTGGCGCACCTCGCCGCCATCGTCGGCGTGCGCTACGTCTGCGACCATCCCTACGAGACGCTCTCGGTCAACGTGCGCAGCACGCTCGACGTCTGCGACCACGCCCTGCGCGAGGGCTGCAAGGTGTTCCTCTTCGCCTCCTCGAGCGAGAACTACGCCTCGGGCGTCGACGCGGGCCAGGTCCCGGTGCCGACGCCCGAAGGCGTCCCGCTCTCGATCGCCGACATTGCCCTCCCCCGCTGGTCCTACGCCGCCAGCAAGATCGCCGGCGAGGCGGCCCTCTTCGGCGCCGCCCCGCTCGGCGGCTTCGTCCCGCTCGTGGCGCGCTTTCACAACGTCTACGGGCCGCGCATGGGCCCCACCCACGTCATCCCCGAGCTGATCGAGCGCTGCCGCCGCCGCGCCGACCCGTTCCCGGTCTTCGGCCCGGAGCAGACGCGCTCGTTCCTCTACGTCGACGACGCCGCGCGCGCCTTGTGCATCCTGCTGGATGCCGCGCTCGCCGGCACGGCGCCGGGCGGCGTCTACAACGTCGGCTCGCCCGTGGAGACGCGGATCGAAGATCTCGCGCGGTTGGTGCTCGAGGTCTGCGGGCACCAAGGGCGCATCGAGGCGCATCCGGCGCCGCCGGGCTCGGTGGGCAGGCGCGTGCCCGACGTCAGCAAGCTCGCCCGTCTCGGCTTCCAGCCAGCGGTTCTCCTCGAGGAGGGCGTGCGCGCTTGCTGGGAGGCGCGGAAGGCGAGCTCGGAGCCGCCGCGCAGATAGCTGGCCCAGCCGCGATCCTCCCGCGGTTCGAGCCAACGCCGCGGCAGAAGCCCGCGTCGAGCGCAGGTCCGCCGACGTGCTCTGCTCGAGCAGGTCAGGGGGCAGACCTACCTCCCTGCTGAGCGGCACTTCGAGCGACGGCGGTGGAACCCGGAACCCGCTGGATGCTCGCCGAGAGCCAGCGCGCTTCTTGCGGATGCCACCTGCTTGCCTTCGTCGGCGTGCTTGGACAGCCGGCCCTTGGCACTTCTCCGCAAAAGGTCCGCCCAATCCAGTTCGACGTTCGATGCCCGAACGAATTCGGGCGCCCTGCGCAGCTCGATGCTTCCCGCCCGGATGCATGTCGACGAGCTCGGTGCGTCGTGCCCCCGCACCAACGAGCCGGCTCCTCCTTCCGTGGCTCGACTTGAATCCGCGGACATTCGTCGGTGCCCTACCAAGGTGCCGCGTCCCCATCGACCACCAGCATCGCATCGCCGTGCTCTCGCAGGAAGCTCGCCGGCAGCGCCGGACCGACGTCCTCCCCCAGCATCCGGTGCACGACGTCCGCCTTCTCCGCCCCGAAGGCCAGTGCGCGCACGCGGCGCGCATCGAGGATCGTTCCCAGCCCCAGCGTGATCGCCTTGCGCGGGACGTCCTCGATCGAGCCGAAATCCCTCGCGGCGTGCCGGCGCGTCTCCTCGTCCAGCTCGACGACCCGCGTGCGCGAGTCTCGATGCGAACCCGGCTCGTTGAAGCCGAGGTGGCCGTTGAGCCCGATCCCGAGGATCTGGAGATCGATTCCGCCCGCGGCACGGATCGCGTGCTCGATGGCGGCGCAAGCAAGCTCGCGCTCGCCCTCGGCGGCATCGCAAGGCGGTGCAATGAGCCGCTCGGCCGGAATCCCCGCGGGCTCGAGCAGCTCGCGGCGCAGGAAGCTCGAGAAGCTCGCCGGGTGGCCCGCCGGCAGCTCCAGGTACTCGTCGAGCTGCACGAGCGTCGCCTCGTCTAGCGCGAGGCCTTCCTCGTGCCGCATCCGCACGAGCTCGCGGTACAGCGGCACAGGAGTCCGGCCGGCGGCTAGCCCCAGCACGACCGTCCGCTCGCCGCGGCCGCGCACCAGCTCGGCGATCTCCCGCGCCAGGATGCGCGCCGCGGGGACAGCGTCCTCCACGAGCACGACCTCGAGGCGGCCGGCGATCGAGCGCCGCACAACCCCCTCCCCCTTTCCTCCACCCTCTCCCGCGCCCACGCGGGCGCCACTCTAGCGGACGGCCCGCAGCAAGCGGGCCGTCGCGCGAGCTTCGCGCACGCTCACTGCGCCAGCGCGATCTGCTTCTTCAGCGCCTCGTCCCCGGGGAACAAGGGCAGCCCCGCGTTCCAGGCGGCGAGCGCCTTCTGCATGTCGCCGGCCTGCTGGTACATGTTGCCGAGCAAGAGGTGCGTGCTCGCGAACTTCGGCTGCTGCGCCTGCACGGCCTGCTGCTCGATCAGCTTCTCGAAGTGGTGGATCGCCTCCTTCTGCTTGCCGAAGATCGGCGGCCAGAAGGACAGCGACACCGCCTTGTCGAAGCGCGCGTCCCAGTGCTGCGGGTCCAGCTCGAGGGCCGAGTCGAAGGCCTTGTCCGCTTTCGTCGCCCACACGCCGGTCATCGGCCCCGAGGTGCCCAATTCGAAGATCTTCTGCAGATACGCCCCGCCCAGCTCGACGCGCAGGTCCGGGTTGGTCGGATCGCGCTCGACGCGCGCCTCGAACTCGGCCACCAGCGCGTCGGTCAACCCGCGCTCGGCGTACTCCTTCCACAGATTCTGGCGCGCCGCGTCGTCGAGCTTGGGGTCGAGCAGCTTCGTGATCGCCGCATCCAGCGAGATCTCGTCGGGCGCCTCCTCGGCCGGCTGGCCCGTGCCCTTGCCCGCCGCCTTCCCTCCCCCGTCGCCGCGCTTCTCCATCCAGCGCGCGACGGCCGCGTCGAGGGCCCCGGCGTCCTCGGCCTGGACGCGCGCCTCGGGCGCGGGCCGCATGGCGATGTCCGCGCGCAGCTCCGCGAGCGCGGTTGCGAGCGCTTGCTGCTCGCGCCCCAGCCGCGCGACGATCTCCTCCAAGCGCGAGAGGTCGGGAGCGGCGGCCTCGACCGGCACAGGGCTCCGTAGTATCAGGGTCCCGGTGATCGCGCCCGCGCCGGCGGCGAGGATGAGACCCAAGGTGAACAGCGCTTTCTCAATCGACTTCATGTTCTCTCCACTTCTCGCTCGGCGACCCACCGCCGCTCAGATCCTCGGTGCCGCCTGTCCGCTCGATCCTTCGCGAGAATCGGGATCGGGATGGTTCCCTGCGGATCGGCGACCCTTCACCGATGCAAACGCCGCGCCTAGCGGTACGGCTGGGCGGGCCGCTCGAGCACGACCTCGAGCGCGCGCTCCTCGAGCGGGCCCAGGACCAGCTCGCGGCGCGCCGGCGCGAAGCCCTCGGCGGAGATCCGCACGCTCCAGCGCCCCGGCTTCAGGCAGCCCACCCTGAAAACGCCGAGCGCATCCGTGCGCTGGGTCTCGGTGAGCTGCACCCCGCCGCCGCGCTCGTCGAAGAGCAAGACGCGCGCCCCGCCGACCGGGCCACCGTCCGCCTGCGACACGCTCAAGCGCAGGATTGCGCCCGGCGCTAGCACGACGTCGAGCCCGCTGCGCTCCTCGCCCTCGGCGAGGTCCACCGGACCGACCTCCTCGTACGCGCGGCCACCCTGGGTCGGCACGACGATCAGCTTGTAGCGGCCCCCGCGCAGGTGCGGCAGCTCGTAGCGCCCCGAGGCGTCGGTGAAGACACGCGCCACGAAGCCCTCCTCTCCCGGAGGCGAGTCCAGGGCCTCGAGGATCACCACCGCGAACACGCTGGGCTCGCCCTCGCCGCTCACCACGCCCGACAGCGAGGCCGCGGGCGCGCGCAGCTCGAAGGTCTCCTCGCCCCGCCCGGTGAATCTCAGCCGCGCCACGCGGATCACCTCGATCGCGGAGCGCCCGGCGAGGTAGACGTCGTAGCTGCCGGGCAGGAGGCCCTCGATCCGCCAGCTCCCGTCCGCGCCGGTCGAGGTCGTGCGCCACCCCGGCGGCGGACCGTTGCCGGCGGGCTCCTCTTCCGGGGCCCTCTCCAGCGGCAGCACGGACACGGAGCGGTGCGCCAGCGGCGCGCCGGAGGCGTCGAGCAAGACGCCCGTCAGCGGTGCGAGCTCATCGCCAGCCTCGAACTCGACCCGCGCGGTCTCCCCTCGCCGCACCAGCGCGGCGCGCATCTGGGGCGATCCCGCGAGATTTCCCTGCTGTCCGAGGTCGAGCACCACCCAGGACCCCGGCGGCAGCTCGTCGAAGGCGAAGCTGCCGTCCGCCGCGCTCTCCGCGACGTCGAAGCCCATCCGCGCCTGGCCTGCGCGCAGCTCGGCGAAGCTGGCGACGATGAAGTGCCCGGGCCGGGCCAGACCGGTCGCCGTCTCAACCTTCCCTTCGATGCGCCCGCCGGCCTCGAGCGTGAAGCGGGCCTCCGCGCGCTCGCCTGCCGGCGCCGCGGGAACCTGCGCCGACTGCGGCGCCAGGCCCGGCGCGTCGGCTCGCAGCACCTGGTCGCAGTCGCGCAGGTGCTCGAGCTCGAAGCGGCCGTCGGGGCCCGTCACGGTACGCGTCACGAGCAGGCTCCCGAGCTCGCTCTCGAGCAGCTCGGGCGAGATCGGCAGCAGCGCCACCGGGCAGTCGGTCTCCGAGATCACCAGCGCGCCCGCGATCGGCTCGCCGCCGGCGTCGACGACGCTGCCCCGCAGCGTGACCCCGGGCTCGAGGTGGGCCTCGAGGGCGAGCGGGCCCGCATCGCCGGGCGATCCGACGGCTCCTGACGATTCATCGGCATCGCCCGCGGCGCCCGCCGGGACGGTCACGCCGTCGCGGCGCCACAGGGCGTAACCCGGCGCCTGGACGAAGACCGCATAGGCCCCGGGCTCCACGCCGTCGATCCGGAAGCGCCCTGCCGCGCCGGCGAACTCGTGGCCCTTCGGCTCGGCCACGCTCGGCAGCACCACCTCGCGCAGGAGCACCACGCGGAACTCCTCGAGCGGCTTCCCGTCAGCGAGCACGAGCCCGTCGATCGCCGGAGCCGGAGTCGCGGCGGACGGCTCGCTCCGGGCGTCGCCCTCGGGGCTCTCCGGCTCCGGCGCTTCGACACCGGTCCGGCCCGGGCCGCCCGCGATGGTCGGTTCACCCTGGGGCCCACCCTGGGCCACGCCCTCGCGCAGCACCTCGCCGCCGTGCAAGTAGGCCTCGTCGCCGGGGCCGAGCGCGAGCGGGGGGCGGGTCGAGGGGATCGCCACCGCGCCCGAGCGCACGACCACGCGCACCCAGCGCCCGCCATCGGCGCGCGGATCGCGCGGAAGCTCGTGGGTCACGCGCGCCTCGCCCTCGATCAGGAGCAGGTCGCCCTCGGAGGTGCGCACGAGCCACGGGGCATCGCCGCCGAGCTCGACCACGACGCCGCCCGCGGCCAGCTCGACGAGGCCCCGCGGCTGGTCGCCCCGATTGGATTCTCGATTGGATTCATCGGGGGATCCATCGCCGGATCCATCGGCGGTTTCGCCGGAGGTACGCCCGGCCGGCGCGGGACGCGCGGTCAGGCGCGAGGAGGCGAGCGCGCGCACGCGCGTCGGCTGCGCGCCGCCGGAAGCGATCACCGGGAGCCGCGCGGCCTCGAGCGCGGCGGGGGTCGCGAGCTCGAGCCCGCCGTCCAGCCCGCCGTCAAGCCCTCCCTCGAGGGGGGCGAGCGGCATCGCCGTGCCGGGCGGCGCCGTCCAGGCGCGCCAGGAGCCGTCGGGAACCGTGCGCACCGCGACGTCCCCGCGCGCGAGCAGCTCCTCGAGCCCGGGAGCGCGCGTGCGCTCCCGCGCGAGCCACAGGCCGCCGGCGACCAGCGCGATCCCCGCCGCGAGCGCCGCCCATGAAAGTCGGGGCGCGAGCCGCGGCGCCGCAGGGGAAGCCGGCGCTCGCGCGCGCTCGCGGACGCGCGTGAGGAGCTCGCCCTCGAGCCGCGCGCGGAACTCGGCGCGCGGCGCGACCGCCTCCCACGAGTGGGCGAACAGCGCCTGGAGGTTACGCTCGAGGACGTCGCCCGAGGGATAGGGAGGGTGCGGGCCGGGATCCGGGGCAGGGCGAGCGCGATGCGGGCTCACTCGAGGCCTCCCCGCCGCCGCGCGAGCAGCTCGAAGACCTTCGCGAAGGCCAGGCGCGAGCGCGTCAAGAGCGACTCCGCCGCCTTGACGCTCCGGCCGCTGAGCGCGGCGACCTCCGCGGTGCTGCGCCCCTCCACGTACTTCTCGAGCAGCGCCTGGCGGTAGTCGAGGGGCAGCGACGAGAGCGTCGCGCCCACCAGCTCGCGGGTCTCGCGCTGCTCGAGCACCCACTCGGGCAGCGGCTCGGAGGCGATGCGCACGAGCAGGTCGTCGATCTCCGCCGACGAGCGCTCGAGCACGTCCTCGAGCGGCACCGGGCGGAGCTTGCGGCGCAGCGCGCGGATCTTGTTCTTCGCGATCCCGCACAGCCAGGTGTGCAGGCTCGAGCGGCCGTCGAAGCTCGCCAGCCGCTCGAGGGCGACCACGAAGGTGTCCTGCACCACGTCCTCGACCTGGGCGCGCTCGCGTCCCAGGCGGTAGTGGACGAAGGCGTACAGGGCCTCGAGGTGGCTGTCGAAGAACTGCGAGGCCGCCTCCTGGTCCCCACCCAGGATGCGGTCGCGCAGGGCGAGCTCGGCCGGCTCGACGGTGGTGGTCTTCACGGTCCCCTGCGCCCTGGTGCCCGTGCGCGCCGGAATCCTTCGCGGAATCCGGCAGCGACTCCCCGGGACGCCGCCCTCGCCCGGGCGCCTAAGCGGGGAACCAAGACGGCTCGTTGCCGGGCTTCCACTTGATGTTGCAGCCCATGCTCGGGCGCTGGACCCGCTGGGGCGGCTCGCCGGCGAGGACCCCGTCCAGGGCCGCGCGCAGGTCCTCGCCGGTCACGGCCACGCCGTTGCCCGGCCGGCTGGAGTCCATCTGGCCGCGGTAGGCGAGCCTGCGCCCTCCGTCGAAGAGGAAGAAGTCCGGCGTGCACGCCGCGCGGTAGGCCTTGGCCACCGCCTGGTCTTCGTCAAAGAGGTACGGGAACGGGTAGCCCGCCTGGCGGGCCTCCTCGGCCATGCGCTCGGGCCGGTCGTCGGGGTGCGACGCGACGTCGTTCGAGTTGATCGCGACCACCGCGGCGCCGCGCTCCTGGAAGTCGCGCGCGAGCTGCGCGAGGCCCGCGCGCACGTGCTTCACGAACGGGCAGTGGTTGCAGATGAAGGCGACCAAGAGCGCCGGCGCGCCCTGGAAGTCCTCGAGCGAGACCTCGCGGCCGCTCACCGCATCGGGCAGCGAGAAGGCGGGCGCCGGTGTGCCCAGCGGCAGCATCGTCGAGGCGGTCTGGACCACGGCTTCCTCCGATCCGGCCCCGGGACTCGCGGGGCCTGGGGCCGAGCCTACCATCCGCGGCGTCGGCCGGGGTCAGCGCACCGCCAAGAGCGGCGTGAAGTAGCGGTAGTACACCTCGAGGGTCAGCACGCAGGCGGCCGTGGTGTACGAGCGATCGGCGGGATCGTCGCCCGCGTACTCGGCGTAGGCGTCCAGGGGGATCCAGGAGCCGTCGCTCTGTTGGGAGGGCACCAGCACCTCCTTCATCGCGGTGTTCCAGCGCTCCCAGGGCTCGCCGCCGCAGACGAACATCGCCAGGCTCCCGTAGTACCAGAAGTACGTGTTGCCCCGCGCGCGGAACACGAAGTCCTCGGAGGAGCCGTAGTCGTACTCGCGCGGCGCGCGCTCCAGGACGAATCCTCTCGCGCGCGTGAAGCGGTCTTCGTTGACGTCCTCGCCGAGCAGCGCGAGCGCGAACAACGCGGCCGGCGTCGAGCCCGGCAGCGTGGGGAAGCCCGAGCGCAGCCGATCGGGGTCGTGGCTGTAGCGGAAGGCGCCGAGCCGCAGGTCCCAGGAGCCGAGCAGGAAGCTCCGCGCGGCCTGGAACGCCTCGCCCGGCACCGCCAAGCCCCCCAGGCGCGCCGACTCCAGGGCCATCACCTGCCAAGCGGTGATCGAGACGCGCGGCCAGCTGTCGAACGTCGCGCCGTCGGGGTAGTAGTAGCTCCAGCCCCCCACCTTGCGCGGGTCGCCGCGGCGCACCTGGTGGCGCAAGACCTCCGCCACCGCCAGCTCGAGCGGCCCGCGCAGCTCCGCCATGCGCGTCATCGCGTAGCACTCCGCCAGCGCGTAGGTGGCGATCCCGTGGCTGTAGGCCTCCGAGTCGCCGAAGTGGCCGGTCGAGGGGTCCTGGGCGGAGAGCAGGAACTCGACCGCGCGGCGGGTCTCCCCCGAGTAGCGCGTGCCGGAGACCGGCGTGTGGCCCGCGCCGAGGAACGCGAGCAGGCACAGGCCGCTCTTGCCGACGAGCACCTGGCGGTACTTCGCGTCGCCGTCGGACCGGCTGCCCCAGTAGCCGCGCTCGTGCTGGATGCTTGCGAGATACGCCAAGCCGAGCGCGACCGCGCGCTCGGTCTCCGGGCTCCCGCCGTGCTCGAGCAGCGCGACCTCCTTCTCGGCGCCGAAGCGGCTGCGGTAGGGCGTGTCCTCGAGCTGGGGCGCCGGGACCGGCTCGCGCCGCGGCTCGTCGCTCGCCGCGGCCGCGAGCGCCTGGAACCCAGGCGCGGGCGCCTCCGCGGGCGATGTCGAGCCCTCGCCGCCGCCCCAGCGCCGCGGGGCTCCTTCGGGTGCGCGGTCGCGGGCCGCGCGGGCGGGGGCGAAGGACTCCGGCGCCGGCAGGAGGTCGCGGGCCGCGCTGGAGACCGCCGCCGGCCCGGCTCGGCTCGGGCCCTCGAGCGCGGGTGCCCGCGGCGGCTGGGAGCGCGGCGGTGGTGGAAAAGCGCGGATCGCGATCCCCGCTTCGCCCGGCTGCGCCTCCTGCTCACCGTGCGAGCGCCCCCCCGACTCGATCG